>DASPJU010000296.1:0-8119 GCA_035628475.1 Salinarimonas sp.
CCAACGTCTCGGCCCTGTCCTGGATCCTGGTCATCACCCAGGCCGCGAGCGCGCTGGGCGACGGCATTCGCGCGGTGAGCGACAACCCGCTCGTCTTCCTGATGTTGGTGAACCTGCTCCTGCTGTTCCTCGGCTCGTTCATCGAGGATGGGGCCGTGTTGATCCTGATGACCCCCATCCTCGTGCCCATCGCCACCTCGATGGGCATCGATCCGGTCCATTTCGGGGTCGTCATGGTGCTCAACCTGATGATCGGCGTCGCCCTGCCCCCCGTGGGCATGAGCCTCTTCGTCACCGCTCACGTGGCGGGCATCCCCGTCGAGCGCATGTTCCGCGCCGTCCTGCCGTTCATCTGGCCGATGATGATCACGCTCCTGGTCGTGACCTACTGGCCGCGGCTCGTCCTCTTCATCCCCTCGCTCCTGTTCCCGTGAGCGCGGCGGAGGCACCATCAACGAACGGGATCAGGGAGGTCGCCATGAGACTGTTGCAATGGGCCGCCGGAGCGGTGCTGGCCGCGGGCCTCGCCGCGGCGCCGGCCGCCGCCCAGACCGCGATCAAGATCGGCCACGGCCATTCCGACAAGCACAGCTTCCATCTCGCGATGGAGCGGTTCGGGGAGATCCTGGAGCAGAAGGCGCCGGGCCAGTTCAAGGTCCAGCTCTTCCCGCAGGCCCGGCTCGGCTCCGAGCGCGAGATGCAGGAGCAGCTCGTCATCGGCACCCTGGAGATGACCGTCACGGGGCTGCTCGGCATCTACGAGCCCAAGCTCGGCCTTCTCGAGCTGCCCTTCCTGTTCCGCGACCGCGAGCACATCCAGAAGGCCCAGCGCGGCGAGGCGGTGGCGAAGCTCACCGCCTCGCTGCCCGCCAAGGGCGTGCGCCTGATCGGCTTCGTCGAGAACGGGTTCCGCAACCTCACCAACAACGTGCGGCCCGTGACGAAGCCCGAGGAGGTGCGGGGCATGAAGATCCGCACCCCCGAGAACCTCGCGCAGATCGAGATCTTCAAGGCGCTGGGCGCCACGCCGACGCCGATGCCCTTCTCCGAGCTCTACGCGGCGCTGCGCCAGGGCGTGGTCGACGGGCAGGAGAACCCGCTCCAGAACATCCACGACGGCAAGCTCTTCGAGGTGCAGAAGCACCTCGCGCTCACGGGCCACAACTACAACTCGGCCTACGTCGCGGCGTCCGAGCGCTTCCTGCAGGGCCTGAAGGAGCCCCAGCGCAAGGCGGTCCTCGAGGCCATGGACGAGGCCACCCGCTGGCAGGTCGACTACATCGCCAAGAAGGACGACGAGCTCCTGGAGACGCTCAAGAAGGCGGGGATGCAGGTGACGCAGCCCGACAAGGACGCGTTCCGCAAGGCGACCGCGCCGGCCTACGAGGCCTTCTACGCCAAGTTCGGGCAGGAGGCGCGCGACTTCGTCCAGGCGGTCGGCAAGCTCTGAGCGATGTATCTCGGGCTGGACATCGGCACGTCCGGGGTCAAGGCGGTCCTCGTCGACGGCGGGGACCGCGTCCTGGCATCCGGGTCCGAGCCGCTGACGGTGAGCCGTCCGGCGCCGGGCTTCTCGGAGCAGGATCCGGAGGACTGGTGGGCGGCGACGCTGTCGGCGGTCGACCGCCTCGCGGCGGAGGCGCCGGCGGCCCTCTCCGCCGTGGACGGCATCGGCCTGTCGGGGCAGATGCACGGGGCCGTGCTCCTCGACGCGGACGCCCGCGCGCTCCGTCCCGCGATCCTGTGGAACGACGGGCGCTCGGGAGCGGAGTGCCGCGAGCTGGAGGAGCGTTTCCCGGCGCTCCATGCCGTGACGGGCAACCTCGCCATGCCGGGCTTCACGGCGCCCAAGCTCCTGTGGGTGCGCCGCCACGAGCCCGCGCTCTTCGCGGCCGTCGACAAGGTCGTGCTGCCGAAGGCCTTCGTCCGCCACCGGCTCTGCGGCGAGCTCGCGGAGGACATGTCGGACGCCTCCGGGACTCTCTGGCTCGATGTGAGAGCCCGCGACTGGTCCGACGACGCGCTTGCCGCGACGGGGCTCGCGCGCGCCCACATGCCCCGCCTCGTCGAGGGGACGCAGCCGGCGGGGGAGCTCAAGCCCGAGCTCGCCCGCCGATGGCGCATGACCCGGCGCCCGATCGTCGCGGGCGGCGCCGGCGACAACGCGGCCAGTGCCGTCGGTCTGGGGGCCGTGGCGCCCGGCTCGGCCTTCCTGTCGCTGGGCACGTCGGGCGTGCTCTGGGTCACGACCGGCCGCTTCGCGCCGAACCCGGCCGCCACGGTGCACGCCTTCTGCCACGCGGTGCCGGGCACCTGGCACCAGATGGGCGTGATCCTGTCGGCGGCCTCCGCCCTGACCTGGCTCGGCTCGCTGCTCGGCGCCTCGGAGGCCGATCTCCTGGCGCCGCTGGGGGATCGTCCGAAGGCCCCGGCGCGCGCCCTGTTCCTTCCCTATCTCGGCGGCGAGCGCACGCCCCACAACGATCCGGACTTGCGCGGCCTCCTCACGGGCCTCGGGCACGAGACGGACCGGGCCGACCTCGCCCAGGCCGTGCTCGAGGGGGTCGCCTTCGCCTTCCGCGACTGCCTCGCAGCCCTGGCCGACGCCGGGACCAGAATCGCGGCCGCCGACGTGGTCGGGGGCGGAGCGCGCTCGCGCTTCTGGATCGCGGTGCTCGCGAGCGCCCTCGCCATCCCGCTGCGTCGCGTCGAGGAGGGCGAGGCGGGGGCGGCGATCGGCGCGGCCCGGCTCGGGCGGCTCGCCGCCACGGGCGAGCCCGTCGAGGCGGTCTGCCGGCGCGCCCGGGCGGTCGAGACGATCGAGCCGGACGGGGCTCTGCGGGATCGCTACGCGGAGCGCTACGGCGCCTATCGACGCGCGGGAGCCTTCCTCCGGACCGGGTGACCGGACGGGGCCTCGGCGTGTCCCGCGGGCCGGTTCCAGCCCTGTCCAGGCCGCCGCGGCCGGGCAGGCCGGCTCGATCGCTATGTCGATATCCGCGCGGGGTGCATTGACGTGGCCTGACGCCGTGTCAATCTGCTGCCGACCTCGCCTTCAGCCTGCTCCGGGACGGCGACCGACACGGCGTCGGACGCCCGTCGTCCTGGAGGCAGCTCAACCCGAGACGCGCGACACTCGTGCAGGCCGCAGGAACGGGCCGCAGGACGGAGCGCAAGAGGCCGAGACGCGACGAGCACGTCGCCTCGGCCCGTCGACGCCGAAGGCCGGTCGGGCAGCTGCCCGAGAACAGGGAGGAACCGATGCACGAGGACAAGCTCCGTTCACTGATCAGCGCCGTCAAGGACGGGCAGATGTCGCGTCGCAGCTTCATCGGGAGGATGGCCGCGGCCGGCTTCACGGCCCCGATGGCGGGCATGCTGCTCGCGCAAGGGGGCGTCGCCTTCGCGCAGACCCAGCCGGCCTACAAGCCCAGCAAGGCGGGGGGCGGGGGACCGCTCAAGCTCCTGTTCTGGCAGGCCGTGACGCTCATCAATCCCCACTTCGCCACGGGCACGAAGGACCAGAACGGCTCGCGCGTCTTCTACGAGCCGCTGGCCGGCTGGGACAAGGACGGCAACCTGATCCCGTTCCTGGCGGCGGAGATCCCCAGCCGGGAGAATGGCGGCCTCTCCCCGGACGGCGCCACGGTCACCTGGAAGCTCAAGCGCGACGTCAAGTGGCACGACGGGCAGCCCTTCACGGCCGACGACGTCGTCTTCAACTGGGAATACGCGGTCGATCCGGCGACCGCCGCCACGACGAGCGGCTCCTATACGGGCCTGCAATCCGTCGAGAAGGTGGACGATCATACCGTCCGGCTCGTCTTCAAGCAGCCCACGCCGTTCTGGGCCGACCCCTTCGTGGGCGTCGTCGGCATGATCATCCCCAAGCACGTCTTCGGGGAGTACAAGGGCGCCAAGTCCCGCGAGGCTCCGGCGAACCTCAAGCCCATCGGGACCGGCCCCTACCGGTTCGTCGACTTCAAGCCGGGCGACATCCTGCGCGGCGAGCGCAACCCGACCTACCACATCCCCAACCAGCCCCACTTCGACACGATCGAGATCAAGGGCGGCGGCGACGCCGTCTCGGCCGCCCGGGCCGTGATCCAGACCGGCGAGTTCGACTATGCCTGGAACATGCAGGTCGAGGACGACGTCCTCAAGCGCATGGAGGCCGGAGGGCGCGGCAAGGTCATCACGGTCCCGAGCGGCGACATCGAGTTCATCATCCTCAACACCACCGATCCCTGGACCGAGATCGAGGGTGAGCGCTCGCACGCCAAGTCCAAGCACCCGACCCTCACCGATCCGGCGGTGCGCCAGGCCATCAACCTGCTCATCGACCGCGACTCGGTCCAGCGCTTCATCTACGGGCGGGGCGGCACGGCGACGGCGAACTTCGTCAACGCTCCCGAGCAGTTCCGCTCGCCCAACATGAAGTACGAGTTCAACATCGACAAGGCGAACAAGATCCTGGACGAGGCGGGCTGGAAACGCGGCGCCGACGGCATCCGCGAGAAGGACGGCAAGAAGCTGAAATACGTCTTCCAGACCTCCATCAACTCCCCCCGCCAGAAGACGCAGGCCATCATCAAGCAGGCCTGCCAGAAGGCCGGCATCGACCTGGAGCTCAAGTCCGTCACGGCAACGGTCTTCTTCTCGTCGGACGTGGCCAATCCGGACACCTACACGAAGCTCTATTGCGACATGCAGATGTACACGACGACGCAGCCGCAACCCGATCCGGAGCGGTTCCTGAACCAGTTCGTCTCGTGGGAGGTGGCCACCAAGGAGAACAAGTGGCAGGGGCGCAACATCTCCCGCTACGTCGATCCGCAGGCCGACGAGGCCTACCGCGCGGCGCAGAAGGAGCTCGATCCCGTGAAGCGGGCCGCGCTCTTCATCAAGATGAACGACATCTTCTGCAGCGCGAACGTGATCCTGCCGGTCATCTCGCGGACCCGGACGGCCGCGTGCAGCAACACCCTCGTGCCCAATTACAGCGGCTGGGACGCCGACCTGTGGACGCTCAACAGCTGGTACCGCGAGGCATGATCCCTGGCGTGATCCGGACCGGCCGTCACGGGGGCGCCCGATGACCGACTACGTCATCAGGCGCCTCCTCATCGCGATTCCGAGCCTGCTCGGAATCAGCCTGATCCTGTTCACGGTGCTGGCGCTCGCCCCCGGCGACCCCTTCAGCGAGCTCGCGACGAACCCGAACATCCCGCCGGAGGTGCGTGCGAACCTGCGCGAGAAGTTCGGGCTCGACGATCCGATCCTGGTCCGCTACCTGCGCTGGCTCGCCGCCATGGCGCAGGGCGACTGGGGATTCTCCTTCGCGAGCCGCGTGAACGTCGACACGCTCATCCTGCAGCGCGTGCCGACGACGCTCTTCGTCATCGGCTCGTCCCAGCTGCTTGCGCTGGCCATCGCGCTGCCGGTCGGGATCTTCGCCGCGACCCGGCCCTATTCCGTGTTCGACCAGATCGCCAACACCCTCGCCTTCATCGGCTTCTCCCTGCCCACCTTCTTCACGGGGCTGCTCCTCATCCTGATCTTCTCGATCAAGCTGGATTGGCTGCCCTTCGTGTATCGCGCCGACATCGCGGAGACCGGCTGGCGCTGGTATTGGGAGCACCTGCGTCAGGCGATCATGCCGATCCTGGTCCTGGGCCTGTTCCAGGCGGCCTCCTACACCCGCTACGTCCGATCGGCCGTGCTGGACGTGGTCCGCCTCGACTATGTCACAACGGCCCGGGCCAAAGGGCTGTCCGAGCCCGTCGTGACGCTGCGGCACGTGGCGCGCAACGCGCTCATCCCCGTGGTCACCCTCGTGGCCCTCCAGATGCCCGCCGTGTTCGGCGGCGCCATCGTCACCGAACAGATCTTCCGGATCCCGGGCATCGGGTCCCTGCTCATCAACGCGATGCTCGCCAACGACACGCCCGTGGTCATGGCCGTGACGTTCGTCTTCGCCTGCCTCGTCGTGTTCTTCAACCTCCTCGCCGATGTGCTCTATGGCTGGCTCGATCCCCGTATCTCCTTCCGCTGAAGCGGCGGTCCCGACCCCGCGCCCCGTCTCGCGGGGCGGCGAGACGTGGCGGCGGTTCCGCCGCCATCGGCTCGCCATGGCCGGCGCCGTGATCCTGGCCCTGATGTGCCTGGGCGTCATCGTCGGCCCGGTGCTCTGGCCCGTCGCGATCAACGACATCGACTTCGCGGCGACGCTGCAGGGTCCGTCGCTCGCCCATCCCTTCGGCACGGACGACCTGGGACAGGACCTGCTGGCGCGCATGATCTATGGCGGGCGCATCTCGCTGGCCGTCGGGTTCGCCGCGATGGTGATCGCGACCCTGGTGGGGGTCGTGATCGGGGCCGTCGCCGGCATGTCCCGCGGCTTCACGAACTCCTTCCTGACCTGGCTCACCGACCTATTCCTGTCGCTGCCGCAGCTGCCGCTCCTGCTCCTCGTGATCTATCTGTTCCGCGACCGGCTCAAGGCCGTCTTCGGCCTGGAGGGGGGCGTCTTCGTCGTCATCGTGCTGGTGATCGGGGGCCTGCGCTGGATGCCGGTGGCCCGGCTGGTGCGGGCGCAGTTCCTCTCCCTGCGGGAGAAGGAGTTCGTCGAGGCGGCGCGCTCGCAGGGGGCGAGCCGGCGCCATCAGGTGGCGCGCCACATCCTGCCGAACGCGGTGGGGCCGGTGATCGTGGCGAGCACGATCGAGGTCTCGACGGCGATCATCGCCGAATCGACCCTGTCGTTCCTCGGCCTCGGCTTCCCGCCGGACATCCCCACCTGGGGACGCATCCTGTTCGACGCCAAGGATCACCTGGAGTTCGCGCCCCATTGGGCGCTCTTCCCCGGCGCCGCGATCTTCCTGACCGTCCTGTCCATCAACTTCGTCGGGGACGGCCTGCGCGACGCCCTCGACCCGCGGCGCATCATCTAGGGCCGGCCCGGCGCCTCCAAGGCGCCGGACGGGCTCCAATCTATCGTTTGATCGTATGGCCTTGCGGGGAACCGGGTCCCGTTTCTCCGCGGCATAGTTGAGGGGACGGACCGGAGCGTGCAGGAACCCATCCTCGAGATCCAGGACCTCACGGTCGCCTTCCGGGCGGGGAGCGCCTGGCGCCCCGTGGTGCGCAACCTCTCCTTCTCGATCGGGCCGAGGGAAACCGTCGCCATCGTGGGCGAGTCGGGCTCGGGCAAGAGCGTGACCGCGCTCTCGGTCATGCGGCTCCTGCCCCGCGACAACAGCCGCGTCACGGGGCGGGTGCTCCTCAGGGGACGCGATCTCCTCGCCCTGCCCAACGCCGAGATGCGGCGCGTGCGCGGCGACGACATCGCCATGATCTTCCAGGAGCCGATGACGAGCCTGAACCCGGTGCTCACGGTGGGCTTCCAGATCGCGGAGGCCCTGATCCTGCACCGGGGCCTCTCGCGCGGGCAGGCCGAGGCCGAGACGGTGCGCCTGCTGGAAAAGGTGCGCATCCCCAACGCGAGGGCCCGCCTCAACGACTATCCCCACCGGTTCTCGGGGGGTATGCGGCAGCGCGTCATGATCGCCATGGCGCTCGCCTGCCGGCCGAAGCTCCTTATCGCCGACGAGCCCACGACGGCGCTCGACGTGACGATCCAGGCGCAGATCCTCGACCTCATCAAGAGCCTTCAGGACGAGGAGGGCATGTCCGTCCTCTTCATCACCCACGACATGGGCGTCGTCGCCGAGATCGCCGACCGCACGGTCGTGATGTTCGAGGGCGAGGCGGTCGAGAGCGGCCCCACGGACGCGATCTTCGCCCGCCCGCGCCAGGGCTATACGCGCGCCCTCATCGCCTCCGTGCCCGTGCTGGGCTCGATGAGCGGGCATCATCGGCCGATGCGTTTCCCCGTGGTCGACCGGCGGACCGGGGTCCTGGAGCCCGCCGTCGAGACGCCGGACACGATCGTGCCGTCGGACCGGCCCGTTCTGGAGGTCAAGGGCCTGACCACGCGCTTCGACATCCGCTCCGGCCTGTTCGGACGGGTGAGCGGGCGGGTCCACGCCGTCGAGAACGTCTCGTTCAGCCTCGCGCGGGGCGAGACGCTGGCGCTCGTGGGCGAGTCCGGATGCGG
>DASPJU010000297.1:0-2123 GCA_035628475.1 Salinarimonas sp.
GGTGTCGCCGCGTCCGCCCGTCAGCGCCTCCGCCACCGTCCAGGCGGGGTCGAGGCTCTCGCGGCGCTGGTCGAGGGTCACCATCTCGACGGAGGCGCCCACCTTCACCCGGCCCGAATCGGGGGCGAGCGCCCCCGTGAGCAGGTTGAGGAGCGTGGTCTTGCCGGCGCCGTTGGGACCCACCAGCCCCAGCCGGTCGCCCCGGGCGATGCGGGCCGAGAAGTCGCGCACGATGGGGCGGCCGTCATAGGACTTGGAGGCGCCCTCGGCCTCGATCACGATCTTGCCCGAGCTCTCGCCCTCGGCCATCGTCATGGAGACCGCCCCCGGGGCGCGGCGCGCCTCGCGCAAGGAGGCGCGCAGGTCGGCGAGCTCGGCGACGCGGCGCTGGTTGCGCTTGCGCCGCGCCGTCACGCCGTAGCGCATCCAGTGCTCCTCGTCGACGATCTTGCGGGCGAGCTTCTGGCGGTCGCGCTCCTCCTCGGCCAGGACCGCGTCGCGCCATTCCTCGAAGCCCGAAAACCCCTTGTCGAGGCGCCGCGTCTCGCCCCGGTCGAGCCAGACCGTGGCGCGCGACAGGGCCTCCAGGAAGCGCCGGTCGTGGCTGATCGTGACGATCGCCGCGCGCAAGCTCTTCAGCTCGCCCTCCAGCCACTCGATGGCCGGCAGGTCGAGATGGTTGGTGGGCTCGTCGAGGAGGAGGATGTCGGGCTGGGGCGCCAGCGTGCGGGCGAGCGCGGCGCGCCGCGCCTCGCCCCCCGACAGCGCGCCCGTGGGCTCCTCGCCGGTCAGCCCCAGCTCACCCAGAAGATAGACCGCCCGGTAGGGGTCGTCTCCCGGCCCCAGGCCCGCCTCCACGTAGGCGAGGGTGGTGTCGAACCCGGAGAAGTCGGGCTCCTGGGGCAGGTAGCGCACGGTGGCGCCGGGCTGGAGGAAGCGCACGCCGCGATCGGCCTCGATCAGGCCCGCCGCGACCTTGAGGAGCGTCGACTTGCCCGAGCCGTTGCGGCCCACGAGGCAGACCCGCTCCCCGGGCCCGACCGAGAGATCCGCCGAGACGAGGAGCGGCGTGCCGCCGAAGGTGAGCGAGACGCCCTGGAGGGCGAGAAGGGGAGGAGCCGCCATGATGGGGCCGATGTAGGCGAGAACCGCGCCGGCGGGAAGCGCGCCGGGGTCACGGGGCTCGTTCGTCGGGGTGGAACCACGATGTCATCCCCGGCCGGAACCGGCCGCAGGCCGGTGGAGGGGAAGGGGATCCAGCGCAGCGAACTCGCGCCGCAGGCGCGCTTCTTGGCCCGCAACGAGCCCCTTGGCGCACAGCGCGTCGCTGCGCGACCCCATCGCTTGCGCTGGATCCCCTTCCCTTCCAGCAGGCGACGCCTGCTTCCAGCCGGGGATGACAGGGCGTGGTTCCCTGCGCCGCGGGAGCGCCCCGCGCGCATCTTCACAGCCGCTTCGCCATGACGATCCGCCGCTCCGGATGGGGATGGCGCGCCCGGTCGAGGGCGAGCACGGCGGCAAGGTCGGGCGGGAGCCGTGCCGAATCGACGGCGACGAAGCCGTGGCGGGCGTAGAAGGGACCGTTCCAGGGCAGGTCGCGGTCGGCGACGAGGAGCACGGCAGGCTCGAGGGACCAGCGCGCCCGGTCGATCGCGGCGGCGAGCAGCGTCGCGCCCACGCCCCGGCGCTGGTGGGGGCGGACCACCGCAAGGCGCCCGACGAGGAGCCCTTCCTCGATCCGCCCGGCCGCGCAATAGCCGGCGGGCTCGTCCGAGCCGGGCGGCGTCGCGACCCACAGGAGCGCCTGCGCGAGCGCGCGCGCCAGCGCCCCGGGCGGCGTCGCGTCCGCCACGGCCGGGAGCGGGCTCTCGGCCAGGATCCCGTCTGCGGAGGCGTCGAGCGCGGGCAGGCGCGCGAGGTCCGCCCGCGTCGCGGACCGCACCCGATAGGCGCCGACGCTCACGCGGGCTGGGGGCCCTCGTAGCCCTCGATGATGATGAGGTCGGCCACGGACACGGAGGGATCGGTGCGGTGGGCGAGCGCCTCCTTGTACTCGGGCGAGTTCCAGCAGGCGACGGCCGCCTCGTAGGACGGGAACTCGATCACCACGTTGCGGGCGCGCG
>DASPJU010000298.1:0-5784 GCA_035628475.1 Salinarimonas sp.
GCATCCGCGGCGGCGACGCGCGCCATACCCTCGTGCTCATCGACGGCATCCGGGTCAACGATCCCTCCTCCACGGGGCGGGAATTCGACTTCTCGAACCTGGCGCTGACCGACATCGAGCGCATCGAGGTGCTGCGCGGGCCGCAGTCCGCCCTCTACGGCTCGGATGCCATGGGCGGCGTCATCAACATCATCACCCGGCGCGGGCGCGGCGGCACGCGGGCGACGCTGTCCACGGAGGTGGGCAGCTACGGCACCAAGGAGCTGCGCGGCGGGATCAGCGGGGGCACCGACCGCTTCTTCTACGCCTTCTCGGCCACCGCGCTGGATACCGACGGCTTCTCGGCCTACGGCTATCGCATCCCCCGCATCACGGCCCGCCTGCCCGGTCCCCTCGAGGCGGACGGCGCGCGCCTGTTCGGCTTCAGCGGCCGGGCCGGGGTGCGGCTCTCCGACACCACCGAGATTGAGGTCGGCGGCTACGCCTCGCGCAACCGGGTCGCCTACGACGCGGCCTTCGGCAGCCGGCCAGATACGCCCGCCGTCTCGGAAGCGAGCCTCCTCAACGGCCATGTCCGCCTAACCCACGACGCGCTGGACGGTGCCTTCCGCAACCGACTCACGGTCTACGGCAACCAGACCGAGCGCATCGCCCGCGACTTCGCCTACGGCTTCGCGAGCGGCGCGCTGACCGGCATCACCCGCTCCGGGTTCCTGGGCGAGCGGCGCGGCGCCGAGTACCAGGGCGACCTCGCGCTGGGCGCCTTCGGCCTCCTCACCTTCGGGGCCGTGGCGGAGGCCGAGCGCGCCCGCACCGACCGGCAGACGCTGTTTCCCCGTCTGGGCGCCCGGACCCTCGGAATCGACGAGGATCGGGTGACGCGCTCCGGCTTCGCGGTCTGGCAGGTCTCGCCCACCGACCGCCTGCACCTGTCGCTCAGCGGGCGCATCGACGACGTGATCGGGGTCGACCGCTTCGCGACCTGGCGCGCCACCGCGGCCTACGAGATCCGCGAGACCGAGACGAAGCTGCGCGCCAGCGCCGGCACCGGCGGCAAGGCGCCGTCCCTGTTCCAGCTCTATTCGAGCTTCGGCAATCCCGACCTCGCGTCCGAGCGCTCGGTCGGCGTGGACGCGGGCGTCGACCAGACCCTGTTCGACGGGCGCCTGGTGCTCTCGGCGACGGTCTTCGCCAACCGCTACCGCAACCTGATCGACTTCGCGTCCTCGCCCCGGTGCTCCGCGACCCAGGTCTTCGGCTGCTACGTCAACATCGCCCGCGCCGAGACCTCCGGCCTGGAGCTCTCGGGCGATCTCGCGGTCGTGCCGCAGATGGTGCGCCTCAAGGTGACCTATACCTACCTCCACGCTTTGGACCTCACCACGAACCTGCGGCTCGCCCGCAGGCCCGAGAACGAGGGCCGGCTCGCCCTGGTGATCAACCCCACGGCCCGCCTCACCCTCGAGCCGCGCTTGGTCCTGGTCGGCGAGCGCTTCTCGGGCTTCGGCGAGACCCTGCGGCTGGCTCCTTACGCCCGCCTCGACATGCTCGCCGAGTACAAGGTCGATGACACCTTCACGGTGTTCGGCCGCGTCGAGAACCTCGCCGACGCCCGCTACGAGGAGGTCGCGACCTACGGCACGCCGGGGCGCTCCTTCTATGCGGGCCTGCGCGCCACTTGGTGACGCCGTGAGCGGGGCGGGGCGAGCGCCGGGCGCCATCCTCGTGCCCGCGCTGGCGCTCGCCCTCGTGGCGCTCGCGCTTCTCTCGCTCGCCATCGGCCCCGCGCGCCTCGATCCCCTGGCCGCCGCGCGCGCCCTCGTCCTGGGCGAGGGCGCCGCGGGCCTGATCGTGCGCGAGATCCGCCTGCCCCGCACGGGGCTGGCCCTGGGGATCGGCTTCGTGCTCGGCCTCTCGGGCGCGGCCCTCCAGGGCCTGCTGCGCAACCCGCTGGCCGACACGGGCGTCCTCGGCGCGCCGCAGGGCGCGGCGCTCGGCGCCGTGCTGGTGCTCTATTTCGGGATCGCGGGCGCGCTGTCCTGGGCGCTGCCCGCAGCCGCCATCGCGGGCGCCCTCGCGGCGCTCGCGCTCCTCGTCGCCATCGCGGGGCGGCGTCCGAGCACCCTCGTCCTGGTGCTGTCGGGCCTCGCGGTGGGCAGCCTCGCGGGAGCCGCGACCTCGCTCGCCATCTCGCTGTCGCCCAATCCCTTCGCGGTCACCGAGATCGTGTTCTGGCTGCTCGGGTCGCTCGAGGACCGCTCCATGGTCCACGTGGCGCTGGCCGCCCCCTTCCTGGCGCTCGCCGCCGCCCTCCTCCTGCCGCAGGGGCCGCATCTGCGGGCGCTGGCCCTGGGCGAGGAGACAGCGGCGAGCCTCGGGGTGCCCGTGGCGCGGGTGCGCCTCCTCGTGGTGCTGGCGGCCGCGATCGGCGCTGGCGCGAGCGTGGCGGTGGCGGGCACGATCGGCTTCGTGGGGCTCGTGGCGCCCCATCTCGTGCGCCCACTCGTCGGCCACGACCCCGCCCGCGCGCTGCTGCCCTCGGGGCTCGCGGGCGCGGCGCTGCTCACGGCCGCCGACATCGCGACCCGCCTCGTGCCGGCCGCGGTCGAGCCGAAGATCGGCGTGCTCACCGCCTTGATCGGCGTGCCCGTCTTCCTCGCCATCATCGCGCGCCGGCGCGCCGAGCTGGGGGAGGGCGGCCCATGAGGCTGGAGGCGCGCGGCCTCTCGGTGCGGCTGGGGCGGCGTGCGGCCCTCGCCGATCTCGATCTCGCGCCCCTGCCCGGCGAGCTCGCCGTGGTGGTGGGGCCCAACGGCGCCGGCAAGACGACGCTCCTGCGGGCGCTCGCGGGCCTGGCCGTCCCGTCGGCCGGCGCGGTCCTGGCGGACGGGCGCCCGCTGGCCGCGCTCTCCCGCGAGGCCCGGGCGCGGGCCATCGCCTACCTGCCCCAGGGCGGGTCGGCCTCCTGGCCGCTGCCCGTGCGCGTCGTGGCGGCGCTCGGCCGCCTGCCCCACGGCGAGCGCGTCGAGGCCCTGCCGCCGGAGGGCCGCGCGGCGGTGGAGGCCGCCCTGGCCGAGGTGGACCTGACCCCGCACGCGGATCGCCCCGTCACGGAGCTCTCGGGCGGCGAGCGCGCCCGCGCGCTGCTCGCCCGCGCCCTGGCCACCCGGGCTCCGGTGCTGCTCGCCGACGAGCCCGTCGCGGCCCTCGACCCGCATCATCAGCTCGGCACGCTGGAGCTCCTGCGCGCCCGGACCCGGGCGGGCTGCGCCGTGGTCGCGGTCATGCACGACCTCGCCCTCGCGGCGCGCTTCGCCGACCGGATCGTGGTGATCGAGAGCGGGCGCCTCGTCGCCCAGGGCGCGCCGGCCGCCGTGCTGACGCCCGAGCGCCTCGCCTCGACCTTCCGGGTCCGGGCGCTGGTGGAGGCCCGCCCCGACGGGCTCCTGGTGGCGGCCCGCGACCGGGCGCCCTGAGGGCGCCCCGCGCCGGGGCGGCATTTCCCCGCGATTGACAAGGCGCGCCGTTCCGACCGATACCGCGCCCCTGTCCGGCGCCCCCATGTTCAAGCACAATCTCCGCAAGACCCTCATCATCAGCCACGACCTCGCCATGACCGCGCTCGCGGTCGTGCTGACCTTCGCCGTGCGCTTCGACGGCGAGGCCTACGCGGATCGCGCCCGCCACCTGCCGGTGCTGCTGCCCGTCTTCGTGGTCTATGCGGGCTTCGTCTACTGGTTCTTCTCGCTCTACCGCTCCAAGTGGCGCTTCGCGTCGCTGCCGGACCTGTTCAACATCTTCAAGGCCGTGAGCGTGCTGGCGCTCACGCTGCTCGTGGTCGACTACATCCTGGTCTCGCCGCAGTTCTACGACTTCTATTTCTTCGGCAAGGTCGCCATCGCGCTCTACTGGCTCGTCCAGGGCTTCCTGCTCGGGGGGCCGCGGCTCGCCTATCGCTACCTGAAATATTCCCAGGCCCGGCGCTCCTCGCAGGAGGGCGCGACGCCCACCCTGCTGCTCGGGCGCGGCCACGACGTCGAGGTGGTGCTGCGCGCCATCGAGACGGGCTCCGTGCGCAAGATCGCCCCGCGGGGCATCCTCTCGCCCCGCTCGGCCGATCACGGCCAGTCCATCCGCGGCGTGCCGGTGCTGGGGGGCTTCCCCGATCTCGCCCGGGTCGCCGAGGAGTTCCAGGAGCGGGGCATCACGATCCGCCGCATCGTGGCGGCGCCGAGCGCGCTCGCCCCCGAGGCCCATCCCGAGCAGCTTCTCGCCCATGCCCGGCGCCTGGGGCTGCCGGTGTCGCGGCTGGCGAGCGTCGGCGAGGGCCTGCGCGATTCCGAGATCACGCCCCTGGAGATCGAGGACCTGCTCCTGCGCCCCAGCGTCCACATCGACCGGGCGCGGCTGGAGGGCTTCATCAGGGGCAAGCGCGTCCTCGTCACGGGCGGGGGCGGCTCGATCGGCGCCGAGATCTGCGCCCGCGCCGTGGCCTTCGGGGCGAGCGACCTGCTCGTGGTGGAGAATTCCGAGCCGAGCCTGCACCACATCCTCGAGTCTCCCGCCGTGCAGTCCGGCGAGACCCGGGTGGGCGGCGCCATCGGCGACGTGCGCGACGTCGCCCGCATGCATGCCCTGATGGGCGCCTTCCGTCCCGACGTGGTCTTCCACGCGGCGGCCCTCAAGCACGTGCCCTATCTGGAGCAGGACTGGGCCGAGGGCGTGAAGACGAACGTGTTCGGCTCGGTCAACGCCGCCGACGCGGCGATCGCGGCGGGCGCGCGCATCTTCGTGCTCATCTCCACCGACAAGGCCATCGAGCCCGTCTCGATCCTGGGCGCCACCAAGCGCTTCGCCGAGATGGCGGTCCAGGCCCGCGACGCCGAGACGCCGCGCGGCGCCGACGCGATCCGCCTCATCGCGGTGCGCTTCGGCAACGTGCTGGGCTCGGTGGGCTCGGTGGTGCCCAAGTTCAAGGCGCAGATCGCGCGGGGCGGCCCGGTGACGGTCACCCACCCCGACATGGTGCGCTACTTCATGACCGTGCGCGAGGCCTGCGACCTCGTCCTGACCGCGGGCTCCCACGCGGACGGGGAGGGGCGCCTGCGTCCTGTCGGGGCCGAGGACGAGCGCGCCTCGGTCTACGTGCTCAAGATGGGCCAGCCGGTGCGCATCTACGAGCTCGCCGAGCGCATGATCCGGCTCGCGGGCTTCGAGCCCGGCGAGGACATCGAGATCGAGGTCACGGGGGCGCGGGCGGGCGAGCGCCTCAACGAGATCCTCTTCGCCCGCGAGGAGCCCATGGCCGACACGGGCATCGACGGCGTCATGGCGGCCAAGCCCATCTTCGCCGACCGGGCCCGGGTCGATGCCTGGCTCGGAGCGCTGGCCTGCGCCGTCGGGGCGGGAGACCGCGCCGCCGCCGAGGCGGTGCTGGAGGAGGCGATTCCCGAGTTCAGGCGCCGGGAGCAGACGCTCGTGCCGAGGCCGCCAGTCCCCCTCGCGTCGCCACGGGCGGCCGCGGGCTGAGGGCGTCAGGCGTCGGACGCGGCCCGCGCCAGGGCCGCGAGCCCCGCTCGGGTCGCCAGCGGCGGCCGCCAGCCCAGGGCCTGCAGCGCCGCGGGGCTCGCCACCAGGGAGCCCGCCAGGCGCTCGAAGGCCTCCTCGCGGCCCTCGATCCGCATCCGCGGCACGAGCTCGCTGTCGTTGACCAATGAGCCGCTCGTCGTCGTGGACGGAATTCGCTTCGACAACGGCGCCAATCCGAGCAACTTCACCTCGACC
>DASPJU010000299.1:0-3019 GCA_035628475.1 Salinarimonas sp.
CGGCGGCGGTCTCGGTGAGGCAGAAGGCGCCTGCCGGATAGGTGCCGTCGGCCAGCCGCGGCAAGTGGGTGCGCTTCTGCTCCTGCGATCCCACCGCCTGGATCACCTCGCCCACCATGTTGGTGACCGAGGCGGTCACGGCCGTGGAGGCGCAGGAATAGGCGAGCTCCTCGATGGCGAGCGCGAAGGCCACCGTGCCGGCGCCCGTGCCGCCGTACTCGGCACCCACGTTCAGGGTCATGAAGCCGTTGGCGGCGAGCTCGCCCAGATTGGCGAGGAACTCCGCCCTCCCCTCCCCAGCGTCGAGGCGCTCGGCGAGCGGGCTCAGGCGGTCCTGGGCGATGCGACGCGCCGCGTCGCGGATCATCTCTTCTTCCTCGGAGAGCTCGAAGCGCATGGGGCTTTCCCTCGGGCGGTATCGGCCCAGAGATAAGCGGCGCGGGGGCGCGCGTCCATGCGGCAGGGTAGGACGGGACGGCGCCGAACCACCACATACGCCGTCCCGCCGCGGAATCGCGCCGTGGGGGCTCGATCCCGACCGCCGACTTAAGCTCTCCACGCCACGTCGCCCGATGCCGCGACGCACTTGCCGCGCAGGCCGAGCGCGATCACGGGCCGTAGCTGCGCCGGCGCATCTGCTCGCCGATCAGGCAATTGGCGGGCTCCCGGGCCTGGGCCTGGCGTACCAGGGGATGGGCATCGCGCAGGTCCGCGATCTCGCGCAGGAGCTTGACGCGGATCGCCTCGACGAAGTGGGCGCGCTCCCGCACCGGCACGATGAAGGCGCCCGGGCCGCCGATGACGCAGTCCTGGTAGTAGTGGTCGAGGTTCTCGATGTCGCCCCAGCCCGTCGGGCGCTTGAGCATGATGGGCAGCCCGTTGATGACGACGCCCTTGGCGAGCGCGGCGTCGCGGGCGGCCGTGACGGTGCGGCCCTGGTTGTTGGGCCCGTCGCCGGAGATGTCGATGACCCGGCGCATGGCCTCGAAGGGACTGTCCTCGATCAGCCGGATCGAGAAGTCGATGGCGCTCGCGATCGAGGTCGCGAAGACGCGCCCGATCGGCGCGCCCGCCAGGCGCTCCGCGAAGGCGCCGGCCGAATCGGGGCCGTCGAGGAGCGTCCAGGGCATCACGACCGCCTGCTGGCCCTCCCCGGA
This sequence comes from Salinarimonas sp., assembly GCA_035628475.1. Lineage (GTDB taxonomy): Bacteria > Pseudomonadota > Alphaproteobacteria > Rhizobiales > Beijerinckiaceae > Salinarimonas_A. The sequence goes on from DASPJU010000299.1 coordinate 1,158, forward strand.
CCATTCCACGTAGGAGACCGCGATCCGTCCCAGCGTTCCGCCGGCGATGGCGCGGTGGATCCCGCTCGAGCGGAAGGCCTCGACGAAGCCCTCGCGCTGCAGCGCCTGCTCGTCGACATCCATGGAGCGGGAGACGTCGACGGCGAGCACCAGGGCGAGGTCCACCTCGGTGTCGGCCCTGGCGGGGAGCCCCCAGAGGACGAGCGCCGCGAGGGCGGCGATGAGGCGAAGGCGCATGGCGGTCCCTCCCGGGGGAGGCCGAGTGTGCCACGCCGGCGCGCCGGAGCAAGCGCGGCGGTTCAGCGCCCCGCCAGCTTGGCGAGCTCGACCCGCGCGCGCAGCTCGATATGGGCCAGGACGTCGTCGAGGCCCGGATCGCCGCTCGTCTCGGGCCGCTCCGCGAGGCGCGCCACGAGCCCTTTCAGCTCGTCGAGGGAGACCCGCCCGGCGAGCAGCCCCGCCTTGAGGCGGTCGAGGGCGTCGAGGAGGTCGTGGCCGCGCCTGAGGGAGCGCCGCCGCCGCTCGCCCGGATCGCCCTCCCCCTGGAGCGCCAGGATGGCGTCCATCGTGGCCATGGGGCTTGAGGCGGCCGGGCCCGAGGTCTTGGCGGCGCCGGATCCGGTCGCGGGCGCGAAGCGCTCCGGGCCGGCCGCCCGGCGTTGCGGCGACGCGGACGCGAGAGGCGCGGCATAGGCCTTCGGATCGATCCTCATGATGGCGGGCGTGCTCCTTGGCACCGGACTGTGGAGCGCCATGGTTAACGAGCCGTGAACTCGCCCGGCAAAAGCTGCCGGGGCGGCAGGTCCGGCCGGGCCCGGGCGGGGCGCCGGCGCCGGCCGCCGATGCGCCATGCTCGCGAAATCAATGACTTACCGCGGGCCTGCCGTCTGGCACGGCGCTCGCATGGTCTCGTCCGACAACCGGACCGGACCATGCGCCTCGCCACGACCCGAGTTCTTCGCCACCTCGCCGCCGCGGCGCTTGCGCTGCTCGCGGCGATCGAGCCGGCGCTCGCGCTGTCGCGCATCAAGGACCTTGCCCAGGTCGAGGGGGTGCGCTCGAACCAGCTCGTGGGCTACGGCCTCGTGGTGGGCCTCAACGGCACGGGCGACACCCTCAACAACGCGCCCTTCACCCGCCAGAGCCTCACGGCGATGCTGGAACGGCTGGGCGTCAACACCCGGGGCGCGAACCTGCGCACCGCCAACGTCGCGGCCGTGATGGTGACCGCGAACCTGCCCGCCTTCTCGACCCAGGGAACCCGGGTGGACGTGACGGTGTCGGCCTTGGGCGATTCCAAGTCGCTGCAGGGCGGCACGCTGCTGGTCACGCCGCTGCTCGGCGCGGACGGCGAGGTCTACGCCGTGGCGCAGGGATCGGTCGCCATCGCGGGCTTCGCCGCGGAGGGCGAGGCCGCCAAGATCACCCGGGGCGTGCCGACCGTCGGGCGCATCTCCAACGGGGCGCTGATCGAGCGCGAGATCGAGTTCAAGCTCAACGTCCAGAAGGCGGTGCGCCTGGCCCTGCGCAATCCCGACCTCACCACCGCCAAGCGCATGGCGGCGGCCATCAACGACTTCATGGGCGCCGACACCGCCGAGCCCACCGACCCCTCCACGGTCGCGCTCCAGATCCCGCCGCGCTACCGGGGCAACATCATCCGCCTGCTCACCGAGATCGAGCAGCTGCGCGTCGAGCCCGACCAGACCGCCAAGATCATCATCGACGAGCGCTCCGGCATCATCGTGATGGGCAAGGACGTGCGGGTCTCCACGGTCGCCGTGGCGCAGGGCAACCTGACGGTCACGATCGCCGAGCAGCCGCAGGTGAGCCAGGCCCAGCCCCTGGCTCCGGGCGGCGCC
>DASPJU010000300.1:0-3417 GCA_035628475.1 Salinarimonas sp.
TAGGCGACGTGCTGCAGGGCAACTCGGCCGGCCTGCATGGATTAGCCGTGGCCGCCAAGTTGTGCAGCTCACAGGCTTTGCCGTGGTACCGTTCACTCCGAATCGGAATCTGCGAATAGTAGAAGAGTCACCGAGCAGCCCGGGAAAAGGGGCCTGGTGTATTCTGGGCGAAAGGTCTGAACAGGTCGGGGTAGGGCCAGCACTTCCCCTCTCATGAGCAATAACAAGGATGCCGGGTGTAGCTCAGCATGACGCCCACGTGTCATGCTAACCCTGGTCCGCAGCGCCGAACCCAGGCGGCAATCGGGAGATTGGCTCGGCGACCGCCGAACGCGAATAGGGGGCATCGGATGTCTGACGATATGGATCGAACGGTCGGCGTCATTGGGCTGGGCCGGATGGGTCTCGGAATGGCGCGGGCTCTGAGTGAACGGGGCTTTGTTGTCCGTGGCTTCGACCTTTCCGAGAACCAGCGGCGCGCTGCGGAAGAAGCCGGGATCCCGACTCTGTCCGGTATGGCCGACGTGTTTCCGGACGCGTCCGTTGTCATCCTGTCGTTGCCGACAGCCCAGGACGTGGCAGATGTCGTGACCTCCCAGTTGCCTAACGTTGGCAGGGGCGCCGGCAAGCGGACCATCGTTGTCGACACCACGACCTCCGAACCTGACGTGAGCCGCCAGTTGGCAGTTGCCTTGGAGAGCGCTGGCCACGGTTTCCTTGATGCTCCCGTCAGCGGTGGGCCTGCAGGAGCATCGGCCGGAGCGTTGACGATGATGATCGGCGGCAACGAGTCGGATGTTGCGCTCGCCCGTCCTGTGCTCGACGCTCTTGCAACCACGATCCTGCACGTCGGGCCAAGCGGCGCGGGCAACATCGCGAAGCTCATCAATAACCTCCTGGCCGCAGCGCATATGGTCACGACCGGGGAGAGTTTGCGGCTTGCCGCCGCCGCTGGGCTCGATCCGGCCGCCGCACTGCGAGTCATCAACAGCGCCTCAGGGCGCTCGATGATCAGCGAAGTTCACTTTCCGAAGTGGATTATGTCGGAGCGCTTCGACAGCGGCTTCTCAATGGCGCTCATGCGCAAGGACGTCCGCTTGGCCAGTCGACTGGCTGCCCATACCGGGGCCGAGCTTCCGCTGTCGAAATGTGTCAGCGACCTCTGGCTTGCGGGGTCACAGCATCTAGCGGACACGGACGACTTCACACGCATGGGAGCTTTCTCGCCCTCGGGGCACCGTCCTGGCGAGGAGGCCTAGTCCATGAGCATGACGACGATGGCCGCAGCCGACCCGGGTCGGATTGCCGAGTTGATGCGCACCCTCTTGGGAGCAAGCGAAGTCGGTAGTTGGGTCGATGGCGCAATCATCTCGGGCTGCGGCGATCAGCTCGATCTCATCGACCCGGCGACCGGACAGATCTTCACATCCTATCGCGATGCCGATGCCGCGATCGTCGAGGCGGCGTTCTCAGCCGCTGCCCGGGCTCAGAAGAGCTGGTTCGGGCTCACAGCCTCGGCACGCGGACGCGTGATGATCGAGATCGCACGTCTCATTCGCGAGAGCGCATCAGACCTCGCGGATCTCGAGAGTCGGTCTGCCGGCCGACCCATCCGCGACGTGCGTGGCGAGCCGGTCCGTGTCGCCGAGATGTTCGAGTACTATGCCGGCTGGGCGGACAAGCTGCACGGCGACGTCATCCCCGTGCCGACCACGCACTTGAACTACACACGACACGAGCCTGTCGGCGTTGTCGCGCAGATCACGCCATGGAACGCTCCGCTGTTCACGGCAGGCTGGCAGATCGCCCCCGCGCTTTGCACGGGCAACGGCGTCGTGATCAAGCCATCGGAACTGACCCCGCTCAGCACGCTCGTCCTGGGCGCCCTGTGCGAACGTGCAGGCGCCCCACGAGGACTGGTCAACGTCATCGCAGGACAAGGGCGAACCGCAGGACAGGCGCTCGTCACTCACCCCAAAGCCGGCCTAGTCGTCTTCGTCGGCTCAGCGGAGGCAGGCTCCGTCGTCGCGGGAGCGGCCGCTCGTAGTCTCGTACCCTGCCTGCTCGAGCTTGGGGGAAAATCCGGTAACATCGTCTTCCCCGATGCGGATCTCTCGCACGCTATCGCGGGTGCGCAGGCGGCAATTTTTGGCGCAGCCGGCCAGAGTTGCGTGGCGGGCTCGCGCCTTCTTGTGCACCGGGCGATCCACTCCGAGTTCGTTGAGCGCTTTGCCCGCGCCGCAGATCGCATCGCTGTTGGTGCGCCATTCCTCGACACGACGCAGGTCGGCCCGATCCAGAATGAGCGCCAATGGCGCAAGGTCGATCATATGGTCAAACAGGGCATGGCTGACGGAGCACGGCTCGTGACGGGCGGGCATCAACCGAGCCATCTCGCCACGAGCGGCGGCTTTTTCTATGCGCCCACGATTCTCGATCATGTCAGTCCAGAGGTTGCCATCGCCCGCGAAGAGGTGTTCGGGCCAGTCGTCGCCGTGACGACTTTCGACGACGAGGACGAGGCGATCGCCCTTGCGAACGACAGTCCCTATGGGTTGGCCGGTGCCGTCTGGACGAGCAACGTCGGACGGGCTCACCGTGTGGCCGCGCAGGTGCGCGCCGGCACGTTCTGGATCAACGGGTACAAGACGATCAATGTGATGTCGCCCTTCGGCGGCTTTGGGCGAAGCGGCTACGGCCGCTCGAGCGGGCGTGAAGCTCTTGCTGCCTATACGCGAACGAAAAGCGTTTGGGTCGAGACGGCCGCCGAACCCCCAAACCCATCTGGCTATGCCCCGGAGTGAGGTCGCCCGATTACGTCCAGCTTGAGTGAGGGCCGCTGCGACCCGACGCACATCGTGCCAGTCGTGCCGGCGGCGATATCGGCGATGGCCGGCTTCGAGAATGAGGGGCGGCGAAATTCTGGTCAGGATCCACGCTTTGCCGCTGGCGTCAGCGGCGCGGCGTCAAGCGTTTAAGGGCCTCGTGATTGCCTAACGAGGCGACGAAACGCCGACCGCAGCCGGCAGTCGGCATGATCAAACGAAGTGGCATGCCACCTGACGGCCGTTCCCAACTGTGCGCAAGGCCGGTGTGTCCTCGCGACAGCGAGGAACGGCCAGGGGGCAGCGCGTATGAAAGGTGCAGCCCGATGGCGGGTTCATGGGCGAGGGTACGTCCCCTTGCAGGGTGATCCGCTCCCGCTTGGCCCGAGGGTCCGGCACAGGCGCCGCCGCCATAAGCGCGCGCGTATAGGGATGAAGCGGCTCGGCGAACATCGCGTCCTTGTCGCCGATCTCGACAATGCGGCCAAGATACATCACCGCGATGCGGTGGCCGATATGCTCGACCACCCCAAGGTCGTGGGAAACGAAGAGGTAAGCGAGGCCGGGTTCATCCTGGAGGTCCATCAGCAGG
>DASPJU010000301.1:0-3940 GCA_035628475.1 Salinarimonas sp.
CGATTCCGAAGCCCGAGCGCTCGCCCACATACAGCGTGAGGCCGGCGATCCGGCCGGGCTCCCCGGCCGGGACCAGGGTAAAGCCCGGCATCGCGTCGAGGTGCGGCGCGACCCAGCCCGCCACGTCGCGCAGCTCCCGGAGCCCCACGCGCCGCAGGGGCGCGGCGCCCGCCCGGGCCGTCGCGAGGCCGTGAGGATGCGCAGGCCGGCGCTGCCGGGTTCGGCGTCGGCGAGCAGCTCGCGCCATCCGACCGCGCGGTCCAGCGCGAGATCCCAGGTGAGGGGACGGGCCCAGACCGTGTCGCCGTCGGTCCGGGTCTCGACGACGAGGCTCGCCAGGCGGTCGGAGGCGAAGCGCTCCCGCGCGCCTCGCTCGAAGCGCACCGCGCCGCCGGATCCCTGCCCGTCCATGATCCCGAAATAGCTGCGGCGCTCGACCCTCGCGGCCCGGTCGAGCTCGGCGAGCAGGCCGGGGACCCGCCGCGCGCCGGCGGGCCAGACGACGCGAAAGGCGAACTCGCCCGCCTGGAAGCTCTCGACGGCGGGCAGGTCGGCGCCGCCCGGCCGCGGCTCGGCCGAGAGCGGCGTCGCGAGGAGCGCGCCGGCGGCGAGGACGAGGGCAAGGCGAGCGATCATCGGCGGTCCAGGGGCATGGGACGCCGAGGCCCGGAGGCCCGCGTCGTCCGGTGAGGTGTCCCTCTTATGCCGCCAAGCCGTTTCCCCGTGATGTCGTCGTCCGTTGCGCGGCACGAAACACACCCGCGGCGGCGCCGTTAAAACGAGGCCGCAACGCGGCGCGTTTAAGGAACGAGGGCAGAGACGTGCCGCGTGATTCGGCTCACGCCCTCGATCGGAGACGGCCCATGTCGACCCCCACCGCGACGGCGTTCGAGCCCACCGCTCGCGAGCCCCACCGCAGCCTCGCGGGAGCATGCGTCGGCTTCTCGGCCTCGCTCGTGGGCCTGATCGGCCTCATGCTGCTCCTCGGCAGCGTCTAGGCGGCGGGCGCCGGATCATTCCTTGCCGGGCGCGAAGACGTAGCCCGTGCCGCGCACGGTCCGGATGACCTGCGGGTCGGCCGGGTCGCGCTCGATCTTGCGCCGGATCCGGTTGATGCGGATGTCGATCGAGCGATCGAAGGGGTCCTGGGTCCGCGAGCCGGCGAGCTCCAGGAGGTCGTCGCGGGTGAGGACCCGGTTCGGGTGACGGGCGAAGGCCCGCAGCAGGTCGAGCTCGGTGCCGGCGAGCTGCTCCGCCAGGCCGTCGTCGCCGACGAGGGTGCCCGTGTCGAAGTCGAGCCAGCCCCGCCCGAGCCGCACCCGGGACGAGGCGTCCGCGGCCGGCCGGGCGCGTCCCTCCACCCGGCGCAGCACCGTGCGGATGCGGGCCAGGAGCTCGCGCGGATGGAAGGGCTTGGCCATGTAGTCGTCGGCGCCCATCTCCAGGCCGATCACCCGGTCGACGGGGTCCGCCAGGGCGGTGAGCATCACAATCCCGGCCTGGGTCGTGCCCCGCAGCCAGCGCGACAGGGATAGCCCGTCCTCGCCGGGCATGCGCAGGTCGAGGACCACCAGGTCGGGCGGGCGCTCGGCCACCCGCGCCCGCATGGCCACGCCGCCCTCCGCGGTCGCCACGGAATAGCCGTGCAGCGTCAGGTAGTCCGCGATCGAGGCCCGGATGTCGGCCTCGTCGTCGACCACGAGGATGTGCGGCTGCGGCGTCATCGGCTGGGCTCGTGCTCGTGGCGCGAGCGTGCGCCCGGGAGCCGCGCGAGTCCAGCCCGGCTCACGGGCGACCGCCTGGGACGGGCGCCACGGGCCTCCGCCCGCGGGCGGCCCGCTCGGCCGGAGGGCACCGGCGCGCGCCGGGCCGGGCGCCTTGCGGGGCGCGGGCCGGGACGGCGTCCGGCCGGCGCAGCACGCCCGCCAGGATCGCGAGCCCGTCGGGGTCGGCCGCAAGGGCGGAGGCGTCGAGATGGGGCATGGCGCCGGCTTTCGGTCGAGGAGAGGGGATCAGCGCAGGACCACGACGGTGGTGCCGACGCGCACCCGCTCGTAGAGGTCGGCGACGTCCTCGTTGGTCATGCGGATGCAGCCCGAGGAGACGGCCTGCCCGATCGTGTCGGGTTCGTTGGAGCCGTGGATGCGGTAGATGGTGGAGCCCAGATACATGGCGCGGGCGCCCAGCGGGTTGTCCTCGCCGCCGCGCATGAAGCGCGGCAGGTCGGGACGGCGCTTGAGCATCTCCGCCGGCGGACGCCAGTCCGGCCACTCGGCCTTGCGGGTGATGGTCTGGACGCCGCCCCAGGTGAAGCCGGGCCGGCCGACGCCGATGCCGTAGCGCATCGCCTTGGCCCCGGGCATCACCAGATAGAGCCGGCGCTCGGCGGTCGAGACGACGATCGTGCCCGGCGCGTGCGGGCCGGCATAGGGCACGATCTGGCGCGGCACGGGGGTATGGGCGGGGCTCGCCCCGGTGGCGTCGGTCGGCTCGCCGATGTCGGGCATCAGCACGCTGCCGATGTCGGAACCGTAGGTGCGGGCGGCCCGGGCCTCGCCGGCGAGAGCCGCGATGGCGAGGGCCGAGAGGGCGATGAGCGGGAAGCGACGCATGGCGGTTCTCCCTGTCGGGGGCTTGCGGGATTGTCAGCGGGCGGAGGCGACGGAAGCGGGGCGCGGCTTGGCCCTGGCGGCCTGGCGCGGGCTCGTCTCCGTCGCGGTCCGCGGCGCCGGAATCTCCGGGGCGGCCGTGGCGACGACCGGATTGGAGACCATCGCGGCGTTCGCGGAGGTGACGACGCGCACCTGCCGGATCGGCCGGCCGTCGTCGCGGGTCGCGCAATCGGGCGAGATGTAGGGCCAGGCCTGGTCGGCGCACGCGCCGGCGGGCTTCGCGGGCGCGGGGCGAAGGCCGGGGGCGACCTCCAGGCGCGGGGCGATCGCCTCGGGAAGGCGAGCCTCGACGATCGGAAGGGCGGGGCTCGCGGCGGAGGCGCGGGCCGCCAGCGGCAGCTCCGCGAGGGCGATGGTGCCGGCGACGACCGTGAGGCCGAGGGCGGCGATCTTGGCGACCTTGAGGGTCATGACGGTTCTCCCCGGACGGCCGTGATCGCCGTCTCTCGATGGGAGCACCCTAGGGCTGCCCTGTTTCGGCCATGCTTCGCGCGGAAGCCGCCGCAGGGGTTAATGTTTCGTGAACGGCCGCGCCGTGTTTCGCGGCCTGTGTCGTGGCATCCCTTCCGCGCAGCGGGAACGCGACGCCCGGACGTTCGCGCCGGCCGCGTCGATCCCACCTTCGCCCTCGGCCTTCGCGGGGACGGGCTCGTCCGTGCGAGCGAATCGAGCCCTGACGGGCGGTTCGGAGAGCGCCAGAAGCTTTGAAGGCGTCAGTGCGTGCTTCGAGGCCCGGCTTTGCAGGGCCCCTCAGCATGAGGGGAGATAACTGGTTCGAGGTGGCGCCCCTTACCCCCGACCTCTCTTTCTATGGGAGAGGGGAGGCGCCGCGCCCCTAGGCTCCGTCCGGCTTGAACACGTAGCCCAGGCCCCGCACGGTTTGGATGTAGCGCGGCTCGCTCGGGACGGGCTCGATCTTCTTGCGGATACGGTTGATGCGCACGTCGATGGCGCGATCGAGGGCGTCGGGATCGCGGGCGTCCGCGAGGGTCAGGAGGCGCTCGCGGGAGAGGATGCGGCGGGGATTGTCCGCGAAGGCCTTGAGGAGGTCGAACTCGGAGCGCGAGAGCACCTGCTCGCCTCCCTCCTCGTCGCGCAGGCGGTGGCCGTCCATGTCGAACCACTTGGTGCCGAAGCGCACGCCCTTGCCCTTGCCGGCCTCCTCCTCCGCGGGGACGGCGGGGGCCGCGGCCCGGCGCAGGATCGAGCGGATGCGCGCGAGCAGCTCGCGCAGCTCGCAGGGCTTGGGCACGTAGTCGTCGGCGCCG
>DASPJU010000302.1:0-4891 GCA_035628475.1 Salinarimonas sp.
CTTGGGATGTTGCCAAGTAGAACAATACGATGGATTGTGTATCGAGCCGTCGTGCCCTGGTCCAGCGCCACTTGGTTCCAAGCGTGGTTACAGGTTTCGCTGTCGTGTGGGCTGCCGGTCGCAGGCCACAAGGCTCTATTAACTGCGCAGCGGCGGACGTGCTGCGGAATAATTGTTCCACCTGCAACCGCGTGTTTCCGTTCTCTCCAGGTTTGCGTTCCGGAGTTCCCCATGACCTTCGCCATCAGCATCACCAAGCGAGAGCGTCGCCGCAAGCTGCGCTCGGGTGAGACCACACTCCAGACCCGCTACGTGCTGAACTTCCGTGACCCGAAGACGGGCAAGCGCGTGCAGCTCTTCTTCGAGCGCCAGAAGGACGCCCTCGCCAAGCGCAACGAGATCATCGGCCAGGTCGAGGCCCGGTCCTACGTCGCCCCGCGTGACGCGATCACGGTAGCCGAGGCGGTGCAGCGCTGGCTCGATGATCGCCGCGGCGAGGTCAAGGAGCGGACGCTGCGTGGCTACGAGCACGTGTCCCACTCCATCGTCGGCCCTCTCTTGCTCGGGACCCCCGAACAGCGCCGCGCGCATACCGAGACTGGCCTCGTCCCGCATGGCACGGAGCTCGTACCGCTCCTCGGGGAGGTGAAGGTCAATGAGCTGACGACAGGCCAGATCCGGCAGTAGCACAAGCTGCTCACGACGGAGGTGGGGGCGTTCACGGCCGGTCGGGCGCGCGTCTATCTCGCAACCGCCCTGGCCCTGGCTGCTGAGGATCTCGGGATGCGCCCGCCCGTGATGCCCTCCCGCATGCGGCGCACAGCGACCAAGGAGAAGAAGGTGATCCTTCGTCCCGAACAGGTCGCCCGCGTCCTCGAGGTCTGCGCCGCGGATCCCGAGAAGGGCCTCTACGTCGCCTTTCCGTTCCTGACAGGCGTGCGCCCGAGCGAACAACTCGCGCTTCTGTGGGACGATGTCGACTTCGCTCGCGGCGTTATCCGCATCCGTCGCATGCAGGAGATGGACGGCAGTCTCTGCGACATGACCAAGACGGCGGCTGGGCGGCGCGAGATCCCGATGTCGGCGCGCCTCAAGCGCGATCTCTTGGCGTGGCGCGAGCTCTGCCCATCACGGCCCGGAGAACCACATCGCGTGTTCCCAGGCCTAGGCCAGCGCCAGGTTTGGCCCCTCCCGCGTATCGGGGGAGGCGGATCGTTGCTCTACTCGAACTTCCGGTCGCGCATTTGGCAGGCGCTCCTGAAGCGCGCCGGCGTGCCGTACGTCAGCCCTCATTCGGCTCGCCACAGCTTCATCTCGACCCTGCAGGCCGAGGGCATCGAAGTCGGGCTCGTGGCGAAGATCGCGGGACACGCGAACGCGGCGGTTACGCTCGGTCACTACACCCAAGCGGTACGTGGGGCCGAGGCGGCGGTCGGAGCGCTCGACCGTGCGTACCGAGCTTGAGCGCACAAACCTGCGTCGGAAGCAGATTGGGGCGCCTGAGTCTGCGTCCCGAGAAATTCCTGCCAGCTACTCTGCGTGATGAAATTCCTATGTCAGATAGGAGTTGGTCATGACCAGGATCGTCGCGGTAACGGACCTCCACTCGGGCGAGACCCGGACGATGCCGCTCACCGAGGCGGCCGACCTCGCGGAGGTCTGGGCCGAGGAGATCGAGTGGGCGCTCGAGGAGTACGGCGAGTGCACCACCGAGGGGTTCAACATCGTCGAGCCTGAGACGGCAACTCAGTAAGCCGGCCTCAGGCCCGATCGGACTCGGGGCCCGGTCCGCGTCACAGCGGAGCACATTTATCTTCCACTCGGCCGGACCAGCCCCGCTGCTCCGGCCGAGTGGTGTAGCGCTATGCAAAAGCCGCGCTCTTGCTGGTGGCCGGATAGGCGTGCCTCAGCGCCTTCTCGAAGCTGAAGTCGATCGACGTGCCGTCGGTGAACACGACGAAGAACGCACGGGTGCCGAACTTGTAGGTGCGAACCTCGTAGTGCGAGATCTCCCTTCCCGCCGTCTTCTCCTCCCGATCAGGATGCAGGTCGAACACTGCCGTGACCATATCGGCATCCGCTCCTTCGATTGCATGGCCCACCTCGTACTTGCGCCGGATGGCATCGACAGCACGGATGAGAGCTTCGCGCGAGTTGTAGATCTTCCCAATGAACAGGATCGACGCCATAGGCTACTTACTCCAATGCGTGTTGAACGTAGACATATTGGCAGATCTGACTCAGCAACTCAACGGCTGCATATTTGATAGTATTTACGTTGTTGCACGATATTCCATTCTCATGCGCTGGCGTCCATCTAGGTACAAGAAAAAAAATTCTCGATACACGTGCCGTGCTCCCCGTGACTCAGATTTTCACGTCAGCACCCGCAACTCCCGATGCAGTTTGTGATGAAAGACGTAATCAAAAGTGGTGCAGGTGAGCTCTGACGATCGAAGCTGCGAGCGCCGGAGGCAGATTAGCCCGCCTCGAGTTGCTCCTCGCGTGTGCCACCCCAATTCGCTTGCATTCCGGGCACCCGAACCGGAAGCGAGCGGCCTCTCGCCAGATGGCATGCTTGCTGCGCCAAAACTGCCCGATGTCGCACGGTCTCGACCAACGCTCCGGGCCAAGCGAAGAAGAACTAAACGGACCAGGGGCGGGTCTCAGCGCCTGCCCTGTCCCATCTGGCCCGGCATGGCCCTTGCGCAGAAGGGACCATGACCGATCGCGCCGCCCCGATTTCGCACACGGCTGTCCTTTCGCAGGCTACGGCCGCTCTTGTCGATGAGGTCGATCCCGTGCGCCTCAGGTCCTTGGCGGACGCCGTCGAACCCCTGATGTCAGGCGTTGCGGATGACCTCAGGCAGAGGGCTCGGCAAGCTGAGCGGGCCCGGATCCTTCTTGTGAGCACGCTCGCGGGACGTCTTTCAGACGATTGAGCAGCCCGGGCCTAGTCCAAACGGCGGGTGTACGAGCCCGGGCGAAGGGGCGCCATGGGTCATCCTGTGCTATGGTGCCGGATGAAAGATCACCCGACGATGCATTCGCGGCCGTCGCGGCCGAACTCGCGCTCGTTCACGACCTGGGTCCTAGTCGCTGTCGTGCTGGTAGCCGTAGCAGCCCTCTCGTTCGAGTTCGTAGGCAATCTTTGAACCTGATCCCGAACACGACCGACTGGATGCGGCGCGGCCTGCGACCCTGCCCGTCCAAGGTGGCGGGGGTATTTGTGCTAGGTTACTTCCAGCCTCCGGCCTATACCCCGATGTGCCGTGGCGGTCAGGCCGCGCGGACTTAGGCTCGCGCGGCCGCTCGACATTCCGAGAGCCGATGCCCGTGAGTGGCCCGCGACCGAAGCCCGCATGAGCGCGGCGACCGTATCGCGTTAGAACGACGCGCATCCTCCACCAGCATCAAGGTCCACGTCATGAGGATCCTGCTCGTTGCCTTCGCACTCGCCTCAGGCATCTCGGCGGTCGCTGCCCAGTCGCGTCTGTCGACGACATCCATGTCTTGCGCTCAAGCCAGAGCCGTCGTGCTCGAGGAAGGTGCCGTCGTCCTCGGTACGGGCGGGGCGACGTACGATCGCTTCGTCAGCTCTGGACAGTTCTGCCAGCGCGAGCTCGTGATGCGGCAGGCGTTCGCCCGAACGACCGACAACCCACAATGTCCGGTTGGATCGATCTGCGTGCAGGGCGAGGTGCATTCGAACGACTGACATCGAGCGGTTCGGATGCCCTTGATCGGAGAGGGTGACCTCTAACGGTCGTATGCTCTGCGTCCGGCCGTCGGGGTGGTTGGATGCTTTCCTGTCGGTCAGGCCGCCTGAGCCCGCACAACTCACGCGGCCACTTTCGTTTCCCGAGCCTAGCCTGTGATGGACTGTGGGATGAGCGATCGCGAGCAGTTGCCGCGCGGGACGGGAGAGCGAGGGCCTTCAGCATGCTGTTTCGGCGCTGACTGTTCGCGTCGCCGGTCGTTTCGGCGATGATCTCGTCCTCGATCACGTCCGTGCTTTCGGTGGCGCTCTCCAGCTCATCGAGGAGCTTGCCGACGATCCGGTGAGCCCGGCTGAGGGACGCCCTGTGCTCCCGAACGACCTGCACGCCGCGTTCAGTCGCCAGCTCCACGGCCTGCCGCGCGTTGGCGGCTGAAACCTCCTGGCGGACGCGCTTGGATAGGTCGCGCGTCCCGCCTTCGCGCTTCGCTATCTTGTCGATGGCGCTTCTGGCTGACACCGTGCTGTCGGTTGATCTCGGAGACCGAAAGCTGGCCGGCGCGGTACTCACGCTCAACAGCTTCCCAGCCCCTAACCCTGGCTTTCACGTAGCGCCTTCCACGGGTTAGGGTCCTGTTACCCATCCGGAGCGAGCCTGATCGCGAACCTGGAGAAAGCGAATGACTTACCCGACTGTCGTTCTGCTCTCCTCGAGCGCCATCGAGCGCCGGGACCTTGGCTTCGGGCTCATGCGGTTCGGGTACGAACCTATCGCGGTGAGCACGCGAGAAGAGGCGCTTGACGCCCTCAATTCCGTCAAGCGCGTCAGCCTCATCATCGTCGAGGCAAACGCGGATGGCTTGGCATTCGCGAAGGAGGCGTCTGCCGCTCGGCCGGGCATTCGCGTGATCTATATGGCGGAAGCGCCTCACCGGGTGCCGGGGCGCGAGAAGGTGCCGGACGCGCCGATCATCCGGTCCCCTTGCGCAGCCCACCAGCTCGCAGGGATCATCTCCGGTTTTGCTCGCCGGCCAACGGAAGATCGGCACGTCGCCTGAACTCCGCAGACTGTGCGGCGCGGGTTGTTCTCCGAGGTCGGTTAAGCCCTCGGTTACGTTGCTACTCGCCTGCCAGTGGCACCTAGAACGCCTTGTGCTAGCTTTTGGAATGGAC
>DASPJU010000303.1:0-7836 GCA_035628475.1 Salinarimonas sp.
TATCCGCACCAGCTGTCGGGCGGGCAACGGCAGCGCGTGGCGATCGCCCGGGCGCTGATCCTGGAGCCGGACATCCTGCTCCTCGACGAGCCCACCTCGGCGCTCGACGCCTCGGTCCAGGCGGAGGTGCTCAACCTGCTGGAGGAGCTGCGCCGGCGCCGGGGCCTCACCTTCGTGATGGTGAGCCACGACCTCGCCGTGGTGACCCACATGTGCGAGCGCCTCATGGTCATGGCCGGCGGGCACGTCGTCGAGGCGCTCTCCGCGGGCGATCTCGCGGCCCGGCGCGTGGGAAGCGACTACACCCGCACCCTCATGGAGGCCTCCGTGGGCTTCCGCCGCGGCGGAACGGCCTGAGCGGGGCCGATCCCGCTGGGGCAGGCGCGACCGGCAAGCACGATTTTGGTTCGTCATTTAACGAAATGCCCATCAATCGCTAAGACGATCAGTCCCGCAAAGCCCGAAGGGGGACGTCGATGCGGCGCCGGGAACTCTCGATCAAGACAAAGCTTACTCTCGTCCTCGGTCTCTTGGGCGGGCTTCTCGTCGCGATTGCTTCCGGAGGTTGGATCGGCACCCGCTCGATGCACGGAGCGGTCGAGAGGATCTACGCCGATCGGGTCGTGCCTCTGCGCGACCTGAAGGTTGTGGCCGATCTCTATGCCGTGAACATCGTCGACATCTCGCACAAGGTCCGCAACGGCAACATCGATTGGGCCGAGGGCATCCGGAACGTCGAGGCCGCCAAGACCGACATCCGGGCGCGCTGGTCCACCTACCGGGCGACCCCGAAGGCCGCCCACGAGGCCGCGCTGGCCGGGGCGGCGGAGGAGCTGATGCGCAAGGCCGACCGGTCGGTCGAGCGCCTGCTGGGGCTGTTGCGGGACGAGGAGCGGGCCGCGCTCGCGACCTTCACCATCGCCGAGCTCTACGCGGCCATCGACCCGGTCTCGGAAGCCCTCGGCAAGCTCGTCGAGCTCCAGCTCAACGTCGCCAAGGTGGAGGCGGAGCGCACCGAGGTCACCTACGAGCAGCTCGCGATCGGGTTCGCGGCGGCCTCGCTGGTGGCGCTGCTGGCCCTGTTCTGGGCGGCCCGCGCGGTGGGAACGGGCGTCTCGCGGCCGCTCTCGCGCATCGCCGGGCAGATGGCGGATCTCGCGGCGGGCCGCCTCGACGTCCAGGTCACGGATGCCGGCAAGGGCGACGAGATCGGCGCGCTCGCCCGCTCCCTGGAGGTCTTCCGGCAGGCGCTCGTCGCCAAGCGCGCCTCCGAGGAGGCAGGCGCGGCCGAGAACGAGGCCAAGATGCGCCGCGCCGAGGTGCTGGACGCGCTCACCCGCCGCTTCGAGGGCACGGTCGCGACGCTGACCCGAAGCCTGTCCTCCGCGGCGGCCGAGCTTCAGGGCACGGCCGGGGGCATGACGGCGATCGCCGACCAGACCACGGGGCGCTCGGCCAACGTGGCGGCGGCGGCCGAGCGGACCTCCGCCAATGTCGGCACGGTGGCGGCCGCCACCGAGGAGCTCTCGGCCTCGGTGCGCGAGATCGCGGCGCAGGTCGCCCAGTCGACGGGGATCGCGGCCAAGGCGGTGGAGCGCGCCCGCGGCACGGACGCGGCGGTCCAGGCGCTCTCCGCCGACGCCGCGCGCATCGGCGAGGTGGTGGCGCTCATCAGCACGATCGCGGAGCAGACGAACCTGCTCGCGCTCAACGCCACGATCGAGGCGGCCCGCGCCGGCGAGGCCGGCCGCGGCTTCGCCGTGGTGGCCTCCGAGGTCAAGGCGCTGGCGGGCCAGACCACCAAGGCCACCGAGGAGATCTCGGCCCAGGTCGCCCGCATCCAGGGCGCGACGGAGAGCACGGTCGGCGCCGTGCGGGAGATCGGTGGCATCATCGGCGAGATGGCCTCGATCGCCGCGAGCGTCGCGGCGGCCGTGGAGGAGCAGGGCGCGGCCACGGGGGAGATCGCCCGCAACGTGGGCGAGGCCGCCCAGGGCACCGGGGCCGTCACGGCGGCGATCATCGAGGTCCGCCAGGGCGCCGGCGAGACGGGCGCGGCCGCCGCCCAGGTCCTGGACGCCGCGCGGGCGCTCGCGGATCACTCGGCGGGGCTCGGGCGCGAGGTCGCCGCCTTCCTGGACGGCGTCAGGGCCGCATAGGGTCACGGGGGGAACGATGGTCAGGGAACAGGCGTCACCGGCACGGGCGGCATTCTGGGTGCGCCTCGCGCCCCTCGTGCGCCGCGCCCCGGGGCTGAGCCCCAGGGTCCACGAGGCCCTCATCGACCTCGTCTTCGCCTCGCCGGGCTCGGTCGCGCTCTCCGGCGCCATCGCGGTCGTGGCCATCGGGGTGCTGGCCTGGACCACCGCCGATCCGATCCTCGCCCTCGTGCTCCTGGCGGGCGTGACGGTCGCGGGCGCCCGCATCCTGATCGTGGGCATGTACCGGCTCGCCCGCGGCGCCGCGGACCCCCTGGCGTGGGAGCGCCGCTACGAGGCGACCTCGCTGCTCTTCTCCTGCGTCCCCGCCGCGGCCTGCCTGCGCTCCTTCTCGCTCACCGCCGACGGCGGCGTCCACCTGCTGGCGGCGGGGCTCACGATCGGCTATGCGGGCGCGATCATCGGGCGAGCCGCCTGCCGGCCGCGCATCGCGCTGGGGCAGGCCCTCGTCATGCTGCTGCCGCTGGCCTGGGCCTGCAGCTGGTACGACGCCGTCACCTACCAGGCCCTGTCCGGCCTCCTGGTCCTCTTCGCCCTCGCGCTCGCGAGCGTCGCGCTCGGCCTCTACGAGGCCAGCGTGCGCACCATCCTGACCCGGATCGACCGGGAGGAGGTCGCCTGCGCGCTGGAGGCCGGCAACAAGGCGTTGCGGGCGGTCGAGTCGCAGCGGCGCCAGCACGCCGAGCGCTTCAACGCCGCCGTCGCCAACATGTCCCAGGGCCTAGCCATGTTCGGCGCGGCGGGCGCGCTCATCGTGTGCAACGCGCGCTATGCCGACCTCTACGGCCTGCCCGAGCACCTGCGCTATCCCGGAACGATGCTCGAGGAGATCCTCGCCTTCCGGATGCGGGCCGGGTGCGGCCCCGCCGATCCGGACGGGTTCCGCTCGCAGCACGTGGACCGGGCGACCCGCGGCGAGCCCAGCGTCTACACGCTTCCCCTCCAGGACGGGCGCACCATGCGCATCAGCCACCAGCCCCTCCCGGGCGGCGGCTGGGTGACCACGCACGAGGACGTCACCGAGGCGATGCGGACGGAGGCCCGCATCGCCCACATGGCACGGCACGACGCCCTGACCGACCTGCCGAACCGTGTCGAGTTCCGGGACCGGCTCACGGAAGCGCTCCACCGGGTGCGGCGGGGTGAGAGCATCGCGGTGCTGTGCCTCGACCTCGACCGGTTCAAGGGCGTGAACGACAGCCTGGGCCACCCCGTGGGCGACCGCCTCCTGGTGATGGCGGCCGAGCGCCTGCGCGCCAGCGTGCGCGACCTCGATACGGTCGCGCGGCTCGGGGGCGACGAGTTCGCGGTCGTCCAGGTGGGCGCCGCGCAGCCCACGGGGGCCACGGCCCTGGCCGAGCGCATGGTCGCCGCCCTGAGCCAGCCCTTCGAGATCGACGGGCACCAGATCTCGATCGGCGCGAGCGTCGGCATCGCCGTGGGCCCGCATGACGGACGCGAGCCGGACAACCTCCTGCGCAGCGCCGACATGGCCCTCTACCGGGCCAAGGCGGACGGGCGGGGGGTGTTCCGTTTCTTCGAGGGCTCGATGGACGCCGCCATGCAGGCCCGGCGCATCCTCGAAACGGATCTCAGGCTCGCCCTCGCCCGGCGCGAGTTCCTGCTTCACTACCAACCCGTCCTCGACCTCGCGTCCGGGGAGGTGATCGCCTTCGAGGCGCTGCTGCGCTGGCGCCACCCCGAGCGGGGCATGGTCCCGCCCCTCGACTTCATCGGGCTGGCCGAGGAGATCGGGCTGATCGGGCCGATCGGCGAATGGGTGCTGCGGACGGCCTGCGCCGACGCCGCCTCCTGGCCCGCCCCGGTCCGGGTCGCCGTGAACATCTCGCCGGCCCAGTTCCGGGGGCGCACCCTCGTGGCGGCGGTGCACGCGGCGCTCGCAGCCTCCGGCCTGCCCGCCTCGCGTCTGGAGCTGGAGATCACCGAGGCGGTCCTGCTGGAGAACACGGAATCCACGCTCGCGACCCTGCGCGGGCTCAAGGAGCTCGGCGCGCGGATCGCCATGGACGATTTCGGCACGGGCTATTCGAGCTTGAGCTACCTGCGCACCTTCCCGTTCGACAAGATCAAGATCGACCGTTCCTTCGTCCGCAACCTCCCCGAGGAGACCGACTCGCTCGCCATCGTCCGGGCCATCACGGGCCTCGGCCGCAGCCTCGGGATGGTGACCACCGCCGAGGGCGTCGAGACCGTGGACCAGCTCGACAGCCTGCGGGCGGGCGGCTGCGGCGAGGTGCAGGGCTATCTGTTCAGCAAGCCCGTCCCGAACGACATGGTGGCGCCGACGCTGGCCCGCCTCGCCGTCCGGCCCGCGGCCTGAGCGGCGGGGGCGCGTCGCGGATCCGCGATCGTCGCCGGGAACCGTCCGCCGGGCGCGGCGCTTGTCGCGGGCACGCCAAGGAGCGCCCTCATGAGCCCGTCCGA
Organism: Salinarimonas sp.; assembly: GCA_035628475.1. Classification (GTDB taxonomy): domain Bacteria; phylum Pseudomonadota; class Alphaproteobacteria; order Rhizobiales; family Beijerinckiaceae; genus Salinarimonas_A. The sequence goes on from DASPJU010000303.1 coordinate 4,665, forward strand.
CCAGGAACCCATCCAGCCCCCCGGCACCGAAGCCGAGATGACCCCGCAGGCCGACCACGGCGAGGCGAGCTACCAGGGATCGGGCCGGCTCGCGGGCCGGGTAGCCGTGATCACCGGGGGTGATTCCGGCATCGGCCGGGCGGTCGCCATCGCCTATGCCCGCGAGGGCGCCGACGTCCTCATCGCCTATCTGAACGAGCAGGAGGACGAGGACGCCCGCGAGACCGCCCGCCACGTCGAGGCCGCGGGGCGGCGCTGCGTCCTGATGCCCGGCGACATCTCCGAGCCGGCCCATGCCCGCGCGGTGATCGACCGCGCCGTGAGCGAGCTCGGCCGCATCGACATCCTCGTGAACAACGCCGCCTTCCAGCGCACCTACGAGTCGATCGAGGACATCGCCGACGAGGAATGGGACTACACGTTCCGCACCAACATCTCGGCGATGTTCTACCTCGCCAAGGCCGCGGTCCCGCACATGAAGCCGGGCTCGTCCATCATCAACACAAGCTCGATCCAGTCCGACAAGCCCAGCCCCAACCTGCTCGCCTATGCCTCGACCAAGGGCGCGATCTCCAACTTCACGGCGGGGCTCGCCCAGATGCTCGGGCCCAAGGGCATCCGGGTGAACGCGGTGGCGCCGGGCCCGATCTGGACGCCGCTCATCCCCTCGACCATGCCGGAGGAGAAGGTGAAGAGCTTCGGCAAGGACACGCCGCTGGGGCGCCCCGGCCAGCCGAGCGAGCTCGCCGGCATCTTCGTCCTGCTCGCCTCCGACGAGGGCAGCTACATGACGGGCGGGATCTATCCCGTGACGGGCGGCACGCCCCTGCTGTAGGGCAGGACGCAAGGGGGTTCGCCGATGACGGGGATGGGGGCGGAGCGCGGCCCGGGGCTTACGGCGGGCGCGGTCCTCGCCGGAGCCCTGCTGTGCGCGGCGCTTCTCGTCGCCCCGGGGCAGACCGTGATCTCGGTCTATGCCAACGACCTCTTCATCTTCCTCGACGGCGCCTGGCGCGTGGCCTCGGGCCAGGTGCCCAACCGCGACTTCCACACCGCCCTCGGGCCCCTGGTCTATCTCCTGCCCGCGGCGGGCTACCGGCTGACGGGCAGCCTGGGGCTCGCCATGCCGGTCGCCATGGCCCTCGTGCTCGCGATCATGGTCCCGCCCATGGCCTGGATCCTGGCGAGCCGGGTGCGGCCCTTGCTGGCGATCCCCTTCGCGGCCTTCCTCCTCCTCGTGGTGGCGGTGCCGATGAACCTCGGCGAGGCGGTGTCGGCGCTCTCCTTCGCGATGTTCTACAACCGCGTCGGCTGGGCGGGCCTGGCGCTCCTCGTCGTCATGGCGCTCCCGCCGGGGCGCGCCGGGCCCGGCCGCGTCGCGGCGGACGCCTTGAGCGCCGCCGTGCTCGCGGGGCTGATGCTCGCCACCAAGATCACCTATGGGGCGGTCGCCCTAGGTTTCCTGGCGCTGTTCCTGCTCGACGCGAGCCATCGCCGCTGGGCGCTCGCCGCGCTGGCCGTCGTCGCCGGCACGGGCCTCGCGGCCGAGGCCGCCTGGGGCATCGCGGCCGCGCACGTGGCCGACCTGTCGCTCGCGGGCGCGGTGAGCGGGGGCCTGCGCGGCGGCGTCCTCGTCGTGGCCGACGCGGCCTTGCGCAACCTCGCCGACCTCGTCCTGTTCGGGCTGCTGGCCGGCCTCGCCCTGCGGCGCGCGCCCTCCTGGCACGACGCCCTGCTCTACGCGGCCTGCGTGGTGTCGGGCCTGCTCGTCATGGTCCAGAACTCGCAAGGGTGGGGGGTGCTCACCTTGCATGGCGGCGCCCTGGTGGCGGCGGAGCGGATCATGCGGGCCGACCCGCGATCCCCCGTGGAGCGCCCGCCCGTCCTGGCGGCGGGAACGCCGCTCTTCGTCCTCGCCCTCCTCCTGCCCACGATCGTCCATTGCGCGACGGCGCTGGGCCTTCATGCCTGGCTCGCCAGCGAGCGCCCGGTCGGGCGCTACGCCCTGCCGGGCTACGACCGCATCCGCATCGCGCAGCTCTGGCCGGTGGACGATCACGGCTTCTCGACGGCCTTCCGCGACGGCCTCGCGGAGGGCGCGGCGGCCATGGCGGATCTCGATCCGCGCCGGATCGTGGTGCTCGACTTCGTCAATGCCTTCTCGGCGGGCCTGGGCGTCGCCCCGCCGCGGGGCGACAGCTCCTGGCTGCATTGGGGCCGCAACGTCAACGAGCGCCACCATATCCCCCCCGAGCGCCTGCTCGGCGACGCCAGGATCGTGCTGCGCGCCCGTCCCGGCATCAACGGCGACGCGCTCTGGGCGGTGTACGGCTCCTATGTGAGCGAGCATTTCACCCTCGCGCGGGAGACCCCGGCCTGGGAGGTCTACCAGCGCCGGGAGGACCCCGCCCAGGCAAGCGCCGATCCGTGAGGCCGCCGCGCCCTCACCCGGCGGGGGCGTAGCGCGGGCCGTCCCGGTCGGCGGCCGCCTGGGGCCGGGCGCGCCATTCCTCGGCGACGAGGAGGGCGAGGCAGAGGATCAGCGCCCAATTGTAGAGCGAGCCGATGCCCGCCTGGATCCAGGCGGGTTTGCCGAACCCCTCGATGATGAAGGGCACGGGCACCAGCAGCAGACCCGCCACCAGGCGCGCCGTCAGGCGCTCCCACCGCGCGAGTAGGACCGGCGCGAGAAAGAGCGTGTAATGGATCCAAGCCAGCGGCGAGGCGAGGAGCGACACGATCAGCGCGATGCCGCTCGCCCGCATCATGTCCGGCCGCCGCCGCCAGGCCCACAGGGCGCCCCCCGCGAGGAGCAGGATCGCCACGGGCATCGCGAGGCCCGGCAGGCCGATCCGCGCCGCGAGCCCCGCGAAGGAGGCGTTGGTCAGGAAGGCCGCCCGGTCGGCGTCCGAGGCCACCAGCGCGAGCCATTGACGATAGATCTCCGGGCCGTAGACCGCGAGCGGCAGGGCGCTCGCCAGCGCCGCCGTCACGCCGGCGGCAAGCGCCGGGCGCAGGTGCCCGGCCAGGAACAGGAGCGCCGGCCAGACCGCGAAGTTCGGCTTCATGGCGACCACGAGGCCGATCAGCACCCCCGCTGCGACCGCCTGCCCCCGCTCGAGCAGGAGCCAGGCCGCCACGCCGGCGAGGACGAGGGGGATGTAGATCTGGC
>DASPJU010000304.1:0-2741 GCA_035628475.1 Salinarimonas sp.
TTCCCCTTCCGCAACCACCGCACTGTTGCCGAGGTATGGGGTCTAGCGACCGGAGGTTCATCGTGAAGACGAAAGATCTGATCGCGGAGCTTCAGCGGCTTGATCCCGAGGGGGATATTGAGGTTGAGGGCTGCGGCGATATCCATTTTCTGACGCGCCAGCCGGGCTATTACGACGGTCCGGCATTCGTGCTGAAGCGCGATCCGACGACCGAGTACTACAACGTGATCGGCGCCGAATATCAGTTCAAGCCGGACAAGATCAGGTTGCACATGCTCGACCTGCGCGACGTGCTGCTGAATGACCCGGAATGCCCCATCACCTTCGATAAAGAGCCGAGCCCGTGGTGGCCGGAGCACGTCGCGAAGGTACGTGCCGAAATGCGGAAGATTGTCGAGGACGCCAAGGCAGAGCGCGCTACTGCGCGCAACCCAACATCTCCCCCGAAGGAGCCCACCCCATGAGCGAGCATGACTTCGACAAGCGGATGGGCGTGTGCCGGAAGTGCCGGCGCCATGCGAGGGAAATTATTGGCTGGTCTTGCGCCCCCATCGCGGTCAATGACGCGGCGGGGGAGAGGGCTCTGCACGACTGGAAGCGCCGATATACGTGGAATGGAACGCCCTACGAATGCACGCAGATCATGGCGCCGGGCGGGGAGGTCCACCATCTGCCTAGCCCGATTTTGCTGCGCACGGGGCACACCTACGAGTACGGCACGCTCTACGGGACAATTTGGATCAAGGACGTAACCGAGACACCGGCAGAGGGCGCTACTGCGCCCAACAAGAAGTACGGCGAATGGCTGGTCTACGACGAGACGATGAACAACCCGCCCGGCTTTTGGGAGACCCTCAGAGCCAAATCGCCCGCCAAGCCCTCAAACAAGCCCGCTGAGAGCGTCCCCAGCATCGGCCACGCCCTGAGGCAGGTGAACAGGCCGGCGAGCCTGGTAGGCGCGCTATCGCGGTACATGGGAAAATGAGCGTCGGCTTTCTGGTTGCGATCTGGCTGGCAGCGGTCGTGGGGCTGCTCTGGCTGCTGCTCTGGCTCATTGAGCGGGCCGTGCGCCTGGACCCGGATAGCCAGCGCCGCTGGCGAGAGATTGAGCGCCGTCAGAAGGCCCTAGACGAAGCCGATCGCCACATGGCGGGGAGGGGAGAGTGAGCGACGACTTTGCGCCCCGATACAGTGAGGCGGAGATGGCTGACTATCGTCAGTTCCTCGCCGAGCTGTACCAAGTGGTCGGCGTGCTTGCTCACATGAGCGACACGTTCGATGACCCGCAGGTTCAGCGCATTCTCGATGCGCTTAGCGAAAACAAGCCGCCGGCCGAGAGCATCCTGCCGTTCGATCCGCAGCGCGCTACTGCGCGCAACCCATTGATCCCCAAGGAGTAAGTCCCCATGACGGATCTGGAGAGAGTCCAGCGAGCGATCTACCTCGCGAAGTGGGGCCATCCTGATTACGACTACGGAATTGATGGAGTGGAGAAGGCGTTGGCACTGAAGCAGGCCAAAGCAGCAATTGCCGCCCTCCTCCCTCCCTCCGAAGCCATGGTGGAGGCGGCATTCAAGGCCAACGGGTATGGCGGCGCGTCCTGGTCAGAGGACCTGAAGGCCAACTTCACCGCCATGCTAGGCGCCGTGCTCAAGGAGACGGGGGAATGAAGGGCTTGCTTCCAACTTGTGTATGGGTCTGCGGGATCGTGGCGGCGCTCATGATCGGCGCCGGCCTGCCCATGCTGTTGATGATGGCGCTGGCAAAACACATGGGGCTGCAATGAGCCTAGCTTGGCAGCTCGCGCAAGACGGCCTCGATCTCCAGCTTTCGATCGGAAGCCAGCCCGCGCAATTCCATGTGGAGCGTAGGGGGTATGGGATGGGAGCCGGCAAGCCAGCGATGCAGGGTGCGCTCGGTGACGCCCAGGCCCTCGGCCAGCGGTTTCACGAACCACTGGCCGTAGAAGGCGGCGCCGACGCGGCGGAGGAGGTCGGGGGTCATTTACGCGACCCCCAACTTTGCCATGTTGCGCGCGTCGTATTCGGCGGTGCTGTAGGGGCGGGTTACCTGCAAGCCCCGGCGGACCATGGCGAAGGCCACCTTCTGCGCGTCCCGCTTGGCGGCGGCGGCGTTCGGGCTGGTCGGGTAGGCGTAGGCGGTCAGCATCGGGCGGTTATCCTTGGCCCACACGGCGGCAACCACGAAGGCGCCATCCTCGAGGATGCGGAACAGCACGTTGACCGCATCCGGGCCAGTGACGGGGTAGGTGGCGGTGATGGTGTTCATGGGGAAGCTCCTCGCTTCAGTCGGCCGGCCCGATTGCCCGCCGCTGAAAAAGAGATTAGCCGAGCCAGGCATGCGGGAGAAGCGCGAGTAACGCATATGTAACATGCAGGAATGTCGCCTCTCTCTGACATTGGAGCATAAGCAATATGTATTTCATCGCCCACACCCACACCGGAGAGGAGCGCAAGGCCGCCGGATGAGCTGGGAGCCAATTGAGACCGCGCCCAAGGACGGGACTGAAATCATCGTTGGCGTGGATATCGCCACGGTCTGGATCGCTCGCAACGCCTGGTGGGATGATGGCGAGGCTTGGGATACCCAGGGCTTCGATAGCCAAGCGGAGGCGGCAGGCTGGTGGTCCCCGACCAGTTCAGTCGGGCAGCAGAAATTGGCGGGCCTGTATGAGCCCACGCACTGGATGCCTATGCCCGCGCCGCCAGAGAGATCATCAT
>DASPJU010000305.1:0-2194 GCA_035628475.1 Salinarimonas sp.
GAGATGCTGGAGCCCGCGCTTGGTGAGGCTGATCAGGCTCGCGTTGGCAGTATCGTTAGCGGCCGCGCCATCGCTCGTGCCGCCGATGCGGCCGGCGAGGTCGCTGCTTTGGACGTGGAGCGGGTTGCCGGCGTTGACGAGGTTGCCGTCCTGGAGGATCGACTTGCCGCGGTGGGGGTTGCCGGGCGTGGTGCCGGAGCCCACGCCCTCGCTGTACTCGGTCGCGCCGGTGTCGGGGTTCTTATGGGCGATAGGCATCTAGATCACTCCGAGGGCGAGGGCCTGGGCCACGCCGTCGTCGTCGCCGAGGTCGAGCCCGGCGACGAGGCCGTCGGGCGGGTCGGGGATGACCGCGTCGGGCTCGTAGACGAGCGAGGGGAGGGGCGAGAGGGGCATCAGGGGGCGGGCGAGGAGGCCGACGGCGAGGGCCAGGAGGGCGAGGAGGGGCATCGCTACACCCTGCGGATGGTGACGCGCCACTGGGCGGCGCGCGTGAAGATCTTGTCGGCGGGGCTGTAGGGGATGGCGCGGGGGCGCTCGTAGCGGGCGAAGAGGGTGTAGCCGGCCGGGCTGGTTAAGCCCTGCATCGCCACGACGGCGAGCTGCAGGCCGGCCCGGGCCTGCGCGTCGACGCAGGACTGGACGCGGATGAGGACAAGGCCGCTCCAGCTTTCCGCGTTGAGCTGCTGCACTCGCGCGCCGCCGCCGTCCTGGTGCTGGGCGACGTAGCAGCGGGCGAGACCACCGGGGGCGGCGGGGTTGAAGCCGTAGGCCTGGAGCCGCTTCACGTCGCCGACGGGCATGCCGTCCCAGTGGGCCTCGCCGGTGGGTTCCAGCGCGTTGAGCGCGGCCGTGATCGCGTCCTCGGCGAGCTCGAGCGCGGCGGTGACGGGCTGCGGGCTCATCGCCTACCTGTGCCCATCATCGCCCGCACGCGGGGGCCCTGGGGCTGCGCAGGGGCTACCGGAGCCGCGGGGGCGGCCGGGGGCGGGGGTGGTGGGCCAACCGTGATCGTCAGGGTGATCACGCTGCCGGCGGGCAAGGGCGGAAGGACGATCGCTCCAGGGTGGGCGCTCTCATTGATGCGCAGCTCGTGCTCAATCCGCTGCGGTGCGTCGGCGGCAGTCTTCTTAAGATCGGCCTCGACGCGGCCGAGCAGCTCGTCGAGCTTGGCGCTGTCTTCCTCAAGGGAGCTATTCATCGTGCTCATAGGCCGTTGCTCCGGTACAGGTCGAGCAGTTCCTTCTTGATCTCCACCTCGGGCGTGATGGCCTCGGCGGCGGGGGTCATGTAGGGCTGCGCGGGGAAGTCGATCGTGGTGCCGCCGAACTCGTTCACTACGGCGCGCGGGTCGTCAAGGCCCCGGCCGGCGGTGACCGCGCGCCGGGTGTCGCCGTCCTCGCCCTCGACCTGAATGGTGTCGCGGAGGTGCGGGCCGGGGGCGCGCTCGGGGTCGTTGTCGTAGGGGGCGAGCTGCCGGGCCAGGTCGGCGACGTAGCCGGCGGCGCGGCCGATGCCGCGGGCGGTGGCCGGCTTCAGCCCCTTGCGGATCTTCGGGAGGTTGTTTTTGGTCAGCGGCACGGGCGTCTCCGGGCGGCAAGCGCGATCCGGTAGATCACGAGGGGTCGCCGAAGCCGACGGGGTGCTTCCACCAGGCGCCGAAGCAATCGCGCAGGGTCAGCAGGTAGGGCATTAGTGGTCCTCGTCGACCTCGTAGGCGCGGGAAAGGTTGAGGTTGGTCGCCGCCGGGGCCCAGACGATGGTGAAGATGCGCCCCGGCTCCTGGTCGATGGTGAACTGGAGGTCCTCGGGCAGGCTGTGGAGAGGCGTGTCAGCGGGCAGCTTCAGGGTGTAGGCGCTGCGGGCGACCGTGCGCCCGTCGCCGTTCACCGTGCCGCCGCTGTTGGGGGTCAGGCCGCAGCGCTCGGTCTCGGGCACGCCCAGCCGCTCAGCGTCCTGCGGCCTGAGCCGGAGCGTGCGCCGCATGAAGGCGTCGGCGAGCGCCTTCTGGCCGGGGTTCAGGGCCATCAGGCGACCTCGTCCACGTCGCCCGAGTGACCAATGGTCACACGGAGGCCGCGGGCGACCATGCGCTCCGCCGACGTGCCCTGCTCCAGCCGGGCGATCTCGCGCGCGATCGCCTGGTCGAGGTCGCCGGCGGGGGCGTCGACGATCCGCTGCACGGCCACGCGGG
>DASPJU010000306.1:0-3195 GCA_035628475.1 Salinarimonas sp.
TATTCGGGGCACGCCCAGCGCCCCGACCTCGCGCCCGAGCTCCAGGACGCGCCCTGGCTGCGCAAGCCCGTGCCCCGGGAGGAGCTCCTGCGGGCCCTCGAGGCGCTCGCGGCCTGAACGCCCGGGCGATCGGCATGCGGGAGCCCCGCAGGCGGGCCCCTCAGGACATCACGTCGCGCATGATGCCCACGAGCTCGTCCGGGCGGTAGGGCTTGGGGACGAAGCGCCCGCTGTCGGGGATGTCCCCCGGGGCGAGCCGGACCCGGCCGGAGGCGATGACGAGGCGCACGTCCGGGCGCCGGTCGTGGACGGCGCGCGCGAGCGCGACCCCGTCCATCTCGCCGGGCATCTGCACGTCCGTGAAGAGGATGTCGACCTCCGGATGGGCCTCGAGCTGCTCCAGGGCCTCGCGTGCGTCCACCGCCTCCACGACGGCGAAGCCGGCGTCCTCGAGGACGTCGGTTCCGAGCATGCGCACGAGCGGCTCATCCTCGACGATGAGGACGACGGTCCGGGGCGGGGGAAAGGAGGCGTTCATGGTCGGGCAATCCCCTTGGACACCCGCAAGTTCCAGCGGTGCCGTGTTCCGGCGCACGGGCGCCGCCCTCCCCGGGGTCAGGCGGCCAGGCGCTCCATGGCCTCGTTGAGGCAGGCGACCTCGATCGGCCGGCCGGGGCGCGCCACGAGGGTGCAGCCCTTGGGAACCGGGGTCCAGACGTCGCGCCGCGCGTCGAACGGCTCGGACACCACGAGGAGCCCCGTCTCGGTCTCGCGGAAATAAAGGCTCGGCGGCCGGGCGTCGCAGGCCCAGCGGAAGGCGTAGAGGCTCTCGCCGTCCGTATAGGCCGCGGTGAAGCGCAGGGGCTCGTCGATGCGCGCCTCGCTCATGAGGCCCCGCACGGCCCTGAGGACCCGGGCGATGGCCGCCACGGGATCCTCGGCGAGGCCGAGGCCCAGGGCCGTGAGGAAGATCGCCTCCGAATCGCCGCTGCCGAGGCGCTGCTCGTAGAGCTCGTCGGGGATCATGGCCTCGATGCGCCGCTTGATGCGGTGATAGCCGCCCACCTGGCCGTTATGCATGAACATGTGCCGGCCATGGGCGAAGGGATGGCAGTTCGCCCGCGTCGTGGCGGTGCCGGTCGAGGCCCGCACATGGGCGAAGAACAGGCGCGAGCGCACCTGGGCGCACAGGGACCGCAGGTTCTCGTCCGACCAGGCCGGGCGGATCTCGCGATAGAGGCCCGGCACGTCGCGCTCGCCGTACCAGCCCAGCCCGAAGCCGTCGCCGTTGGTCTCGGTCTTCGCCTCCTGGGCGTGCAGCGACTGGTGCACCAGCGAGTGCTCGGGCGCGCAGACATAGTCGGCCAGGAAGATCGGTTCGCCCCGATAGGCGAGGAAGCGGCACATGGTCGGGCCCCTCGGCGCCGGCGCGATCCGTCGCCGGCTTGATACCTTTACTCTCGCGAAAGCACGGTGAACACCCCGTTAACGTCGCCGCCGCCGCCATTGCGGCCTGCCCCGCCTTTAGCTACGAGAGCCCCAGGCCTCGGCAAGAGGGCCTTCGAGGGGATTCCGCATGTCCAGGCTCATCGCCGCCGCGCTCGGGCTCGCCCTGGCGCTCCTGCCCCAGGCCGCCTCCGCCGCCGAGCTCGACGGACGGACCCTGAGCCTCCTGTGGGCCCTGCCCTTCGTCGGCATCCTGCTGTCGATCGCCCTGTTCCCCCTGCTCGCGGGCCACTTCTGGGAGCATCACCAGGGCAAGATCGCGGCCTTCTGGGCCGCGCTCGTGGTGGTGCCGCTCGCCGTCGCCAAGGGGCTCGGCACGGCGGTGGAGGCGGCGCTCCACGTGGCGCTCCTCGAATATGTGCCCTTCATCCTGCTCCTCTTCGTGCTGTTCACCATCGCGGGCGGGATCCGGATCCGGGGCAACCTGCACGGCAGCCCGCTCACCAACGCGGTCCTGATGATGGTGGGGATGGTGCTGGCGAGCTTCATCGGCACCACGGGCGCCTCCATGGTGATGATCCGGCCCTTGATGCGCGCCAACGACAACCGGCGCTACAACGTCCACGTCGTGGTGTTCTTCATCTTCCTGGTCTCGAACATCGTCGGCGCGCTCACGCCGCTGGGCGATCCGCCGCTGTTCCTGGGCTTCCTGCGCGGCGTCGACTTCTTCTGGACGACGACCCACCTCCTCGCCGAGACCCTGTTCATCGGCGGGGTCGTGCTCGCCGTGTTCGTGGTCCTGGACACGATCCTCTATCGCCGCGAGCGGGACTATTTCCGTCCTCTCCCGGACCCCACCCCCGACGACGAGCGCATCGGCGTCACGGGGGGCTGGAACTTCGCGCTGATCGGGGTCGTGATCGCGGCGATCCTCATGAGCGCGGCCTGGAAGCCGGGCATCAGCTTCTCGATCGGCGGCGTGCCCGTCGAGCTGCAGAACGCGCTGCGCGACATCGTCTTCGTCGCGGCGGCGCTGGCCTCGCTCGCGCTCACCGCGCCGGCGGACCGGGAGGCGAACGGGTTCTCCTGGGGCCCGATCGCCGAGGTCGCCAAGCTGTTCGCGGGCATCTTCCTGTGCATGGTGCCGGTGCTCGCCATGCTCCGGGCGGGCACGGCCGGCCCCTTCGCCGAGCTCGTCGCCCTGGTGTCGAACCCCGACGGCAGCCCCAACAACGCGGCCTATTTCTGGCTCACGGGCGCGCTCTCCTCGTTCCTCGACAACGCGCCGACCTATCTCGTCTTCTTCGAGCTCGCCGGAGGCGACCCGAAGACCCTCATGACCACGGGCGCGCTGACGCTCGCCGCCATATCGTCGGGCGCGGTGTTCATGGGCGCCAACTCCTATATCGGCAACGCCCCGAACTTCATGGTCTACGCCATCGCCAAGAGCGGCGGCGTGCGCATGCCGAGCTTCTTCGGCTACATGCTCTGGTCCGGCGCCGTGCTGATCCCGGTCTTCGTGATCGCGGGTGCGCTGTTCTTCGGGTAGGAGGGCGCGCGTCCTCGCGCGCCGCGGGCGGCGGGACGCCGCCCCTCCGAGGCCTACAGCACCCGCACCGCCACGGCTTGCGGTTTGGCGATCTCCAGCGGGTTGGCGAGCGGCAGCCCGAATTCCGGCGCTTCGATCTCGAACACGTCGCCTTCTTCGGCCTTCACGCCGTCGGCAAAGGAAAGCGTGGCGGTGCCGAA
>DASPJU010000307.1:0-2601 GCA_035628475.1 Salinarimonas sp.
GAGGCTGTCCGGCGCCTGCGGATGCGCCGGACGGGCTCGCGATCAGCGGACGATGTTGAGGACGTCCTGCATCATCTGCTGCGCTGTCGAGACCACGCGCGTATTCGCAGAATAAGCCTGCTGGGTTACGATCATCTTGGAAAATTCCTCGGCAATGTCGGTGTTCGAGTTCTCGACATGGCCGCCCGTGATGCTCGCGGCGCCCAGGCCCATGATGGGCGACCCCGACTCGAAGGTCTCCTCGTAGGTGCCGCCGTCGCCGCGCTTGAGCGCGTTGTCGGCGTTGAACTGCACCAGCGTCACCCGGCCGACCGGGACGACGCGCCCGTTCGAGTAGTTGCCCACGATGAGCCCGTCCGTGTTCACCGCCACCGAGTCGAGGGTGCCGGTCGGGAAGCCGTCCTGCTGCAGCTGCACGCCCTGGATGGCGCCGTTGGTGGCGGGCGACTGCTGCAGGCGGGCGCCGAAGTTCACGTTGACGGGGCCGACGGATACGCCGTCGATGGTCAGGGCCCCGATGCTGAGCGTTCCGCCCGTGGCCGGGTCCGGTTGGGTCATGCGGCCCGTGGAGTCGAAATGGACCTCGGCGCCGGCGCCGCCGACCCGCGACCAGGCCGGGGTCGCGCCGCTGTCCTGCTGGTAGTAGAGCGCCCAGCGCGACGGCGTCGCCGGGGGACCGGAGGTGCTGTCCGCGATCTTGCCCCACCGGAACTGGACGTCCACGGGGGAGCCGATCTGGTTGTAGGCCACGACCGCGCCGCCCGAGATCGTCTGATTGAGGAAGTTCGAGACGGGCACGGCGCCCGCATATTGCCCGGCCGACGTCTCGGCCAGCGACAGGAGGTGCGCGCTCGCGCCGCCGCCGACGGAGGCGTTCGTGGCCGGGCGGGTCGGCAGGCTCGCGGAATAGGAGACGTTGCCGGTCTGGGAGGCCGGCAGCGGGTCCTGGGAGATCCGCACGACGCCCGCGCCGCCGTTCTGCACCTGGCCATTCGCCGGGTTGATGCTCTCGCCGCGCAGGTAGAAGCCGGCGCCGTTGACGAGGTGACCGCTCTTGTCGAGACCGAAGTCGCCGCGCCGCGTGTAATAGTTGCGGCCGGAGAAGATCGGCTCGTCGCCGGCGGTGCCGGCGCGCTCGCGCACGATGAAATAGCCCTCGCCGTTGATCGCCATGTTCGTGGAGATGCTGGTGGGCTGGAGGTCGCCCTGGATCGTGTTGGTGAGGCGCGAGAAGGCGGTCACCGAACCGCCCAGCGTCCGGTTCTGTGGGGTCTCCGGGATCATGTCGACGAAATTGGTCTCGACCCGCTTGAAGCCCGCCGTCTGCGAGTTGGCGATGTTGCCCGAGATGTTCTCGAGCGAATAGGACTGCGCGCGAAGGCCCGCGACGGCCGTCGTCATCGCACCGAAAATACCCATGAGACGTCCCCTCATCCGGTTGGATGGCCTGGAGGGACGGTCGCAAGCGGCATGCCGCGCGTCCGGCGTTGAAGTCGTTGTGTTTTCTCGCATGCGGACCAGGCCCGGAGCGCAAAGGCTGCCGACCGTCCGGCAGGTTTTGCCGGGCCGGGCGCCGCATTGCCCCCTCCCCGGCCCCGTGCTACCGGGCCCCATGACCCGCACGACCCTGATCGCCCCCTCGATCCTCTCGGCCGATTTCGCGAAGCTCGGCGAGGAGGTGCGCGCCGTCGACGCCGCCGGGGCCGACTGGATCCATATCGACGTGATGGACGGCCATTTCGTGCCGAACCTCACCTTCGGGCCCCCGGTGATCTCGGCGATCCGGCCCCACACCGCGAAGGTGTTCGACGTCCACCTGATGATCGCGCCGGCCGATCCCTATCTCGAGGCCTTCGCGAAGGCGGGGGCCGACGTCATCACGGTCCATGCCGAGGCGGGGCCCCATCTCCACCGCTCGCTCCAGGCGATCCGGGCGATGGGCAAGAAGGCGGGCGTCGCGATCAATCCCGGGACCCCGGCCGCCCTGGTAGAGCCGGTGCTGGATCTCGCCGACCTCGTCCTGTGCATGACCGTCAATCCCGGCTTCGGCGGCCAGGCCTTCATCGGGTCGGTCTGCGAGACGGTCAGCCGCGTCCGGGCGATGATCGGCGGGCGCCCGATCCTCGTCGAGGTCGACGGCGGCGTGACGCCGCAGACCGCGCCGCTCGTGGCCCGAGCCGGCGCGGACGTGCTGGTCGCGGGCTCCGCCGTGTTCACGGGCGGCGCCTATGCGGCGAACATCGCCGCGATCCGCGCCGCCGCCGACGGCGCCACCGGCGCGGCCGCCTAGGGTTCAGAAGCTCGTCGCGAACTTCACCCGCACCTGGTGGCGCTCGAAATTGTCGAGGTCGAGGGGCCGGTCGACCCCGCGCGCGCGGCCCGACACCTGCGGGGTCCAGGCGAGGTTGAGCGAGCTCGACTCCGAGAGCCGGACCAGGACGTTCGGGCCGACGAACAGGGCGCGGCCCGCGGCGCGGTCGAGGGCGGCGCCCTCGAAGCTCGCTAGCAGGCGCGCCTCGGCCCCGAGGAAGAGCGTGTCGGAGACCTGGTAGGCCAGGGCGCCCGACAGGTTGGTGCCCGACGAGCGAACCCATTTGGCAT
>DASPJU010000308.1:0-6439 GCA_035628475.1 Salinarimonas sp.
CCGACCGGCCCGGCTGGGACGGAGGCGCCGTGCCGGCCGAGCATGCGATCCGCGGCATCGCGGGGGTGACGCTCCTCGTCGGCGACGAGGCACCGACCGGCGCGGTGCTGGAGGTGATGGGCTTCGCGCCCGCCGGCCGCGAGGGCGCGCTCGCCCGCTACGAGGCGGGAGGCGACGTCGTCGACCTGCGGGTCGTGCCGGGCTTCCCGCGCGGGGCGCTCGGGGCGGGCATCGTCCACCATGTGGCCTTCCGCGCGGGCGACGACGCGGAGCAGGCCACGATGGGCGAGGCGATGGCGGCGCTCGGCCTCCATGCCACCGAGCAGAAGGACCGGACCTATTTCCGGTCCACCTATGCCCGCGAGCCCGGCGGGGTGCTGTTCGAGGTCGCGACCGACGTTCCGGGATTCTCCGTCGACGAGGCCCCCGACGCGCTGGGTGCCGGCCTCAAGCTGCCGCCTCAATACGAGCGGCACCGGGCCGACATCGAGGCCGCGCTTCCGGCGCTGGATTAGGGAGGGCGCCATGACCGAGCTCTCCTTCCTCCACCGCTTCGAGCCGGGGCGCGAGGCGGGGCGCCCGCCGCTCCTCCTCCTGCACGGGACGGGGGGCGACGAGAGCGACCTCCTGCCGCTGGGGCGCGAGATCGCCCCGGGCCACGCGCTGCTCTCGCCGCGCGGCAAGGTGCTGGAGAACGGGATGCCCCGCTTCTTCCGCCGCCTCGCCGAGGGCGTGTTCGACGAGGCCGACGTGATCGCCCGGGCGGGCGAGCTCGCGGGCTTCGTGGCGCAGGCGCGGGAGGCCTACGGGCTGCCCGCGCCCGTGGCGGTCGGCTTCTCGAACGGCGCCAACATTGCGGCCGCTTTGCTCCTCCTGCATCCGGAGGCGCTCGCGGGCGCGGTGCTGCTGCGGCCCATGGCGCCGCTCTCAGCGCCGCCCTCCCCCGACTTGTCGGGCAAACCCGTCCTCATGGTGTCGGGCCTCATTGACCCGATCGCGCGCGCCGAGACGGCGGAGCCCCTGGCCGAGCAGCTGCGGGCGGTGGGGGCGGCCCTGCGCCACGAGCGCATCCCGGCCGGCCACGGGCTGACCGCGGCGGACCTGCGCCTCGCGCGATCCGCCCTGGCCGGTTGAGGGCCCCAGACCTCGTCCGGCGCTCGCCGAAAGCGCCGGACGAGGTCCAGGTGGTTTGGTTCGTCGCTTGTCTCGCGGAGAACCGGGAGCCGCTTCTCCCGGACGGACCCTAGCCCTCGCCAGGCGCCGGGCCCGCCCGCCGCACCCCGGCGCGGCGCACGAACTCGCGGAACGTGGGGTTGTTGCGCAGCGCGTCGGCGCCGGCCTCGATCACCATCTCGCGCACGGCGGGCTCGAGGACGAAGCGGGTCGGCACCGCGTCGAGGAGGGGCTTCAAGGAGGCGCCCGCGTCCTCGAAGGTGACGCGCCCGACCGAGAAGGTGACATCCCGGCAGTTCCAGCCCTGAAGCGAGCCGCGCAGGCGCCGGACCTCGGCGGGGCTGAGCGAGCAGCGCCAGCGCTTCATGTCCTCCTCCCAGTCCGCCATCACGGCGCGCAGGTAGTCGTAGCCCCGGTACGTGGCGCCGACGATCGCCGCGTCGGTAAGCGCGTTGACGAGGTCGCCGACGCCGGGGGACTTGAGCTCCCTCGACCAGTCGCCGTTAGGGCCGCGGCCGGAATCGATCACCAGGAACAGGAAGCGCTTGAGCCGCACGCCCTGCTCGGCGGTGAGCGGGACATGGCCCCGGTCCCGGTTGGAGCGCATGATGGCGAGCGGGTGCACGCCGAAATTGTCCGTGATGCCCCCGTCGAGGAGCTTCACGTAGCGGTGCGCCGCAGGGTCCGCCCGCAGGCGGGCCAGCGCCTGGGCGCTCGCCCGCAGCATGGCGGGGGCGCCCGGGTCGGAGAGCGCCCGCTGCATGAAGTGCGGCACCCGGCTGCCGCAGGTCCCGCCGAAATTCTCGACGTTCACGGGGAGGAACACCCCTGGCACGGCGGCGGACGCCGCCACGGCCTCGGAGACGCGGATCGCCGACAGGTCGCCGCAGATCGTCGAGAAGGTGATGGGCTCGAAGACGAAGGGAACGCGGTTGTAGAGGTCCGACGCCGTCACCCAGACCACGGGGCGCTTGCGCGCGAAGAGGTCGGCATAGGTCGCGCCCTCGAAGAGGTTGTCGTCGAGCCAGCGCGGGAAGCGCGAGCGGTCGTTGAGGCCGCCCGTGGCGAGCACCTTGACGACGTTGGGCAGCGACACCTGGGTGTCGAAGCCCTCCTCGGCGTTGCGCTCCAGGAAGCGCGCGCGGAAGGCCGGCAGGCCCTCGCGGCCCTTGAGGCCGAAATAGGCGGCCGTCACGGAGCCGCCGGACACGCCGCCGATGAGCGAGATCGCCTCCGTGAGGGGCTGCACGCCGCCGGGCGTCGCGACGCGGTGGGCGTCCAGCTCGCGCAGGGCGCCATAGGTGAAGGCCGCGGCCCGCATGCCCCCGCCCGAGAAGGCGAGCCCCACATAGGTCTCGTCGTGGACCGCGTCGCCGAGCGTCCAGTTGCCGGGCCGGTCCCCGTCCGCGAGGGGGCCGTTGATCGGCAGGTTCAAGGTGTCGGACGCGCAGGCGGACAGCGCCAGCATGGCGCCGAGCAAGGCCCCCCTCGTTCTCCACCGCGCCCGCATGCCGTCAGCCCCCGTTTCCAGCGGCTTGCCCCGGGAGGGGCCCGCCCGCATGTGCGATGGCGCACGGACCGCGGCCTGTATCGGCCGAGGGCGCCCCCTCCCCTCAGGGCCGCTTCGGCGCGTCGATGGCGGGCAGCTCGTTGAGGGCCTGCGGCGCGGCCGCGACGGGACGGTCGGCGGTGCCGCGGGCGCGGGCGGCGAGCGCCACGGTGAGCTTCTCGGCCGCCTCCGGCGCCATGACGGCGAGGACCTCGGACATCTTGCGCGGATTCATCTGCAGCACCACGGGCACGAGCACGTCGTGGGCGAGGCGGTCGAACACCCGGGCCGCGTCCTTGGGCTTCATGGATTCGTACATCACGATGAGGTTCTTCATCGTGGCGTCGCCCTCGGCGCGCTTAGGCCCGCCCCCGTCGCCGCGCTCCTCGAGGGCGCGCAGCTCGTTGATGCGGGCCTCGATCTTCTTCTCGGCGTTCTCGAGGAGTCGCTCGCGCATGTCGAGGTCGCGAGCGCGCTGCTGGAGCTCGTCTCGCCGCTCGCCAAGCCGCTCGAGGATCGCCCGCTCGGCCGGCGAGCCCGTGGGCGGCGGAGCCGGGGCGGGCGCGGGGGCGCGGGCCTCGGATTTTGGGTCGGCGGGGCGCTCGCCCTTGTCGGGCGTCGCGCCGGTCACGGTCACGTCGGGGGGCACGTGGTTGGTGCGCGCGTGGGCGATGACGCGGGCGAAGGACGGCAGCTCGCCCGGCAGCGGGGGCGGGGCGCCGGGACCCATGGCGAGGTCGAGCCCCTTGAGCCCCAAGAGGGTCACGGCCGCCACGACCACGGCGTCCACGAGGCGAAGCCGGCCGATCATGACACCCTCGCTTCGCCGCCCAGGCGGCGGGCGGCGCGCTCGGCGAGCGCCTGGGCCGCCGCCGCGAGGCGGTCCTCGGGCACGGGCGGGCGCACGATGGGCTCCGGCGCGGGCTCGTGGCGCTGGGGCTCGGGCGCGCGCGCCGGCGCGAAGGGCTCCGGCCCGCCCGCGACGCGGCGCGAGGCCTCGACGATCTGCATGATGCGCCCCACCACCGTCTCGCCCGCCTCGACCTGCTCGGCGAGGTCGGCGGCGTAGCGCTCGGCCGTGCGCAGGCGGTCGGCCAGGGTCCGGTCGCAGTCGTGGAGCGTGGAGCGCAGGCCCGCGATGGCGCGCTCCGCGGTGGCGCTCGCCTGCATGAGCTCGCCGATGGTGGCCCGCATCGCGGCCTCGTCGTTCTTGAGGCGTTGGATGCGGCGCGACAGGCCGATCGAGGTCACGATCGTGGCCCCGAGCAGCACGGCCACCAGCACGTCCGCGATGAGAAGGATGGTCGGGCTCATGGGCGTCACCCGTCCTTGCTGTTCTTCATCGAGGCCTCGAAGGCCGCGAGCGTCGTGCGGGAGCGGCGGAGCGGGCGCACCACCTGGACCGCGATCTTGTCGTCGACCCGCCCGACGCGCCCCTGACTCAGGGTCCAGTCGCCGCAGCGCAGCGTGATGAGCTCGCTGGGCTTGGCGTCGAACATCAGGGTGTCGCCGACCTCCAGGGCCAGCACGCGCTTGAGGGGCAGGCGCACCTGGTGCAGCACCGCCTCGATCGCGATGTCGGCCTGGAAGATCTCGGTAGCGAGATGGCTCTCCCAGATCGAGTCGCGCCCCAGCCGCTCCCCCATGAAGCTCTGGAGCAGCAGGTCGCGGATGGGCTCGATCGTGGCGTAGGGAAACAGGATCTGCAGGAGGCCGCCCCGGCCCTCCATGTCGAGCTTCAGGTCGATGAGGATGGCGGCGTTGGCGGGGCGGGTGATGGTCGCGAAGCGCGGGTTCGTCTCGATGCGGTCGACCTCGAACCGCACGGGCGAAAGCGGCGCGAAGGAGGCCTCGCAATCGGCGAGCACCAGCTCGACCATGCGCTTGACGAGCTGGGTCTCGATCGTCGTGAAGGGCCGCCCGTCGAGGCGCGTGCCCGAGCCGCCGCGCTTGCCGCCCAGCAGGAGGTCGAGGGCCGAATAGGCGAGGTTCGACTCCACCGTGACGAGCCCCGTCCCGTCCCACGATTCGGCGTGGAACACGGCCAGCTGCACGGGCAGCGGGATGGAGTTGAGGTAGTCGCCGAAACGGACCGACGTGATGTTGTCGAGCGTCACCTCGACGTTGTCCTGGAAGAAGTTGCGCAAGGACGTGGACAGGAGGCGCACCATCCTGTCGAACACGATCTCGAGCATCGGCAGGCGCTCGTACGAGACGACGCCCGAGTCGACGATGGCTCGGATGCCGCCGGCGCCCGTGGCCGACGTCTCGTGCTGCGAGAAGCCGAGGATCTGGTCGATCTCGTCCTGGTTGAGCACGCGGTCGGCGCCCGCCATGTCGGGGCTGTCGTCCGCCATGCTCTCGTCGATCATGGTGGCCCACTCGGCCGCCATGTCGCTCGCCGCGCCCGAGACGCCCTGCTCGGCAAGCGCCGCGCCCCAGTCGTCGTCGAGGCCGTCGCCGCCCCCGCCGTCGCCGTTCTGCTCGATCAGGGCCGCGGCCCAGTCGTCCTCGATCGCGGTATCGTCGTCGGCCACGCCCCACCCCTCCCTATTGGACGACGATGTCCTTGAAGAGGACGGCGTCGACCCGTGCCGGATGCACGGCGACGTTGATCCGGCGCAGGAGCTCCTCCCGCAGGCGGAACACCCCGGCCGAGCCCTCCAGGTCCGAGGCGCGCAGCTCGCGCGCGAAGACCTGGACGGCGTCCTCGACCCGCGGCAGGAGCGGCGTGATCTCCTTGGCGAGCAGCGGGTCGCCGACCTCGAGGGCCACCTTCAGCTTGAGGAAGCGCGCGCGCTCCTGGGCGGGCTCGGGCGCGAGGTTCAGCACCATCTCGCGCAGGTCCACGAAGGCGACGGGCTTCTTGACGGGCTTCTCCTCGGCGGGCTTCTTGCGGCCGAACACGAACCAGCCGCCGCCGCCGGCGGCGGCCAGCGCGACGGCCGCCCCGACGATCACGAGCTTGCGGCGCTTCGGATCGCCCTCCGTCGCCGCGCCCTCCTCCGCGATCTCCTTCGTCGCCATGCCCTGCCCCCGGGATGGAGCGCGCGCCGCCGCGGGCCCCTCGCGTCCGTCTCCACCTTCGGGCCGACAGGGTTAACGGACCTTTAAACCCGGCAAGTTTTGCCGGGTGGGGGCGAGGGCGGCGTGACGGGGAGGATCGCGCTTCCTCCCCCCTGGAGGGGGAGGGTGGCCCCCGCGTCAGCGGGGATGCTTGCGAAGCAAGCCGGGAGAGGGGGACGCGCAAAAGCGGAGCTGATGATCCAGAGGCCTGCTCGCGGCCGATCTCGTGCGGCGGCCCGGGCGACGCGAACCCCCTGACGGCCCCCTCTCCCGGCCTGCCGCGCAGGGCACCCTCTCCCTCCAGGGGAGAGGGTTCGGGCGCGAACCTCCCGATCTGGCCACCCTCACCCCCGGCCCCTCTCCCATCCGGGAGAGGGGGGATCGCGACGGCCCGGCAATTCCTGCCTGGACGAACCTGCCGCCTGGCGCCGGAGGTAAGCTCGGCCCGGGCCGGGGTCTTCATTTAAGTGATTGATCTACCTCATCCTTTTCCCGTCTCGCCCACTTGGCACGCCGCGTGCCAGAACCTCCATGCCGGATCCGCGCTGGGGAGCGTCGAGGAACCGGCGGGGACAAGAAGGGACGGGGGCGGTTCATGGAGAACGCGCTTCTCATCGGGCTGTCGCGCCAGGTCGCGCTCGCCCGTGAGCT
>DASPJU010000309.1:0-4378 GCA_035628475.1 Salinarimonas sp.
AAGCGCACCGTGCCGCCAATGGCGCCGGTCTCGCCCACCACGTGCCACGGCTCGAGCGCCTGGTTGAGGGTCAGCGTCAGCCCCTCGTAGCTCGCCTCGCCACAGAACGGGAAGCGGAACTCCAGCTGCGCGGCAAACCAGGCGGGGTCGACGTCGAACCCGTGCTGGCGCAGGTCGGCGAGCACCTCGAGGAAATCGCTCCACACGTAATGCGGCAGCATGAAGCGGTCATGCAGCGTCGTGCCCCAGCGCGTGAAACCGCCGTCGAGCGGCGACCTCCACAAGCGCGCGATCAGCGCGCGGATCAGAAGCTGCTGGGCGAGGCTCATGCGCGCATCGGGCGGCATCTCGAAGCCGCGGAACTCGATGAGGCCGAGCCGCCCGGTCGGCCCGTCGGGCGAATAGAGCTTGTCGATGCAGACCTCGGCCCTGTGGGTGTTGCCCGTCACGTCCACGAGCAGGTGGCGGAAGAGGCGGTCGACCAGCCAGAGCGGCACCTCCCCCTGCCCCGGGGGCGGCACCTGGGCCAGCGCGATCTCCAGTTCGTAGAGCCCGTCGTGGCGCGCCTCGTCGATGCGTGGCGCCTGGCTGGTCGGGCCGATGAAGAGGCCCGCGAAGAGATAGGACAGGGACGGGTGGCGCTGCCAGTAGAGCACGATGCTCTTGAGGAGGTCGGGCCGGCGCAGGAACGGCGAATCGGCGGGGGACGAGCCGCCCAGCACCACGTGGTTGCCGCCTCCGGTGCCCGTATGGCGCCCGTCGACCATGAACTTGTCGGCGCCCAGTCCCACTTGGCGGGCGTCCTCGTAGAGCCGCGTCGTGGTGTCGACGGCCTCGCGCCAGGACGCGGCCGGGTGGATGTTGACCTCGATGACGCCGGGATCCGGCGTGACCTTGATGACGTCGAGGCGGTGGTCGGCGGGCGGCGGATAGCCCTCGATCTGGACCGGGTGGCCGGAGGCGGTCGCGGCCTCCTCCACCGTCGCCACGAGCTCCAGATAGTCCTCCAGCCGCTCGGTCGGGGGCATGAACACGCACAGCACCCCGTCGCGCAGCTCGATCGCGAGCGCGGTGCGCACGGCGCCCTCCACGGGCTCCTGCTCGCGCACGGCCTGACGCGGCGTGGTCCCGCCTGCGGGATCGCGCGGCGCCGTGTAGTCGGGCAGCGGTCCGCGAGGCTCCAGGGGGTCTTGCGGGGTCACGTGCGGATAGAGCGCGGGCGGCACCCAGGGCAGCGAGGCGATGGGCAGGCGGAAGCCCACGGGCGAATCGCCCGGGATCAGGAACAGCCGCCCGCGCCGGAGCCGCCAGCGCTCGCTGCGCCATGGGCGGCGCCCGTCGGGCGCGTTCCAGCGCTGCACCGGCAGGACGAAGCCCGTGGGCGCGCGCAAGCCCCGCTCGAACACCCGGGTCATGCGGGCGCGCTCCTCCGCGTCGTCGAGCTTGGGGTCCTCCGGGTCGACGTTGACGGGGAGGTCGCCCTCCTTGAGGAGCCAGTGGGCCGGGTCCTCGAAGGCGGGGACGACGAAATCGGGCTCGAGCCCCAGCCGCTCGGCGATGCCCTCGGCGACGGCCGCGGCGGCGTCGATCCCCGCCTCGGGTCTCGCGGCCTCCGGCGGCGCCTCGCGGGCGAGCAGATCCGGGTCGCGCCAGATCGGCAGACCGTCGCGGCGCCAGTAGAGGCCGAAGGCCCAGCGCGGCAGGCTCTCGCCGGGATACCACTTGCCCTGGCCGTAATGGAGCAGGCCTCCCGGCCCGAAGCGGTCGCGCAGGCGCCGGATGAGCAGATCGGCGTAGTGGCGCTTCGTCGGCCCCACGGCGGCGGTGTTCCACTCCGCGGCCTCGAAGTCGTCCGCCGAGACGAAGGTCGGCTCGCCGCCCATGGTGAGGCGCACGTCGCCCGCCTCGAGATCCGCGTCGACCCGGTCGCCGAGCGCGTCGAGACGTTGCCAGGCCTCGTCCGAGAAGGGCCTCGTGATGCGCGGCGCCTCGGCGATGCGGGTCACCTTCATGTCGAAGGCGAAGGTCACCTCCGCGGGCTCGGCGGCGCCGGTGATCGGGGCGGCGGAGCTGTAGTGCGGGGTGGCGGCGAGCGGGATGTGGCCCTCGCCGGCGAGCAGCCCCGAGGTCGCGTCGAAGCCGATCCAGCCCGCGCCCGGGACATAGGCCTCGGCCCAGGCGTGCAGATCCGTGAAGTCCTCCTCGGTCCCGCGCGGGCCGCGGACGGGATCGACGTCGGGGCGCAGCTGGATCAGGTAGCCCGAGACGAAGCGCGCCGCGATCCCGAGATGCCGCAGCGCCTGCACCAGCACCCAGGCGGAATCGCGGCACGAGCCGCTCATGCGCGCGAGTGTCTCCTCCGGGGTCTGGACGCCCGGCTCCATGCGGATCGTGTAACCGATGGCGCGCTGCAGGCGGGCGTTGAGGTCGACCAGGAAGTTGACGGTGTTGACGGGCTCGTCCGGCACCTCGGACAGGAAGGCGGCGAGCCGCGCGCCCGGCTCCTCGGTCTCCAGATAGGGCGCGAGCTCCGCCCGCAAGGCTTCCGGATAGGCGAAGGGAAAGGTCTCGGCGGCGGGCTCGACGAAGAAGTCGAAGGGATTCACCACCGCCATGTCGGCGGTCAGGTCCACCTCGATCTTCAGCTCCTCCACCTTCTCGGGAAAGACGATCCGGGCGAGCCAGTTGCCGTGCGGGTCCTGCTGCCAGTTCACGAAATGCTTCGCGGGGGTCACCTTGAGGGCGTAGCTCGGCACCCGCGTCCGGGTGTGCGGGGCCGGCCGCAGGCGGACCACCTGCGGCCCGAGCCCCACGGGCCGGTCGTAGCGGTAGTGCGTGACGTGGTGGAGGGCGACGAGGATCGACACGGGAACCCAGGGGCAGGTGGAACCGCCCACCACCAAGCAAGAAACATGCGACCCGGCAAGGGAGGGAGGTTACGGGTAGGCTCGTGCGCCCTCTCTATCCCGTGGCGAGTGGGACCAGGGCGAGGGACGCGACGCCCATCCGGTGGCCTCCCCCACGCCTATCCCATTCTCACCCTCATGCCGAGGAGGCCCGCAGGGCCGTCCCGAAGCACGCTCCAGGGATCGCAAACGGTGATGGCGGGCGCCCGCCATCCTCGTCCCGATGACTGGATCTCGTCCTTCGAGACGCGCTCTTCGAGCGCTCCTCAGGACGAGGGATGAGGGTTGGAGGGCCGGAGGAGAGCAACCCTCCCAGCCGTGTCACCCCTCACCCCTGGCCGCACCTCCGAGGGGAGAGGGGCGGCCCGACCTACTCCACCTCGCCCTGCGGCGCCACGAGCCCGCTGCGCAGCCCCGTCGCGATCGCGCTGAGCACGCCGTCGGCGGCTTCGGCGGCCACCTCCGGGCGGCGGGTCGCCTCGTAGATGCGGGTGTGGATGAAGCCGAGCTTGCCGATGACCGTGGGGCTCAGCACGAAGGGATAGAGGTCCGGCTGCCCCATGGAACGGTTGAGGGAATTGACCGCGAAGGTGAGCGGCAGCCACGCCGCCACCAGGCGGTCGAGATCGGGGGTGTGGTGCGGGTCGAACTCCACGCTCGCCGTCAGCTCCTGCGCGCGGCTCACCTTGGGCCGCACCCGCACCCCGAAGGCGTTGGCGGTCTCCAGCGTGTCGACGATGTGCAGGTAATGCGCCCAGGTCTCGGCGAAGTCCTCCCAAGGGTGGGAGCTCGCATAGGCCGAGACGAAGCGGTCGCCCCAGTCGGGTGAGGGCCCGTTGGCGTAGTGGCGCTGGAGCGCCTCGCCGTAATCCTCGCGCTCGTCGCCGAACACCTCCCGGAACCCGTCGAGGGCGCCCGCGTCGCGCACCAGCACGTTCCAGTAATAGTGCCCGACCTCGTGGCGGAAATGCCCCAGCAGGGTGCGGTACGGCTCGCCCATCTGGCCGCGGCGTCGCTCGCGCTCCACGTCGTCGGCCTCGACGAGCGCGATGGTGATGAGCCCGTTGTCGTGCCCAGTCATCACCTTCGGCGCGCCGGGCTGGGTCGTGGGCGCGTCGGCCAGGAAATCGAAGGCGAGCCCTTCCGGATTCTCGGGACGGGCGGCGAGGGGCAGGCGCAGGCGCAGGAGCGTGTAGAAGAGCCGGCGCTTGGCGCCCTCGAGCCGGCGCCAGCGTGCCACGTTGCCGGGGCTCGACAGGTCCGGGATCACGCGGTTGTGCCGGCAGGCGACGCAGAAGGTGTGGTCGGTCTCGGTGGGAACGAGCCAGTTGCACGCCTCATGGTCGGCATTGGCGCAAAAGCGCACACGGAGCCCGGGCTCGGCGAAGAGCCTCCAGGCCCCGTCCTCCTCCTGCTCCAAGGCGACGAGATCCTGCCGATCCGGCATGAAGCCGAGGCGGCGGGCGCAGCTC
>DASPJU010000310.1:0-4161 GCA_035628475.1 Salinarimonas sp.
CGTCTTCGAGACCCCCGAGGACGAGGTCGAGGCGACCCTGCCGGTGATCGAGCGGGTGATGATCGAGGCGCCCCACCCTGCGGTGAACCTCAAGGTGCCCCTCCAGGTGGACGCCCGGGCGGCGGCGAACTGGGACGAGGCGCATTGACGCCTGTCATTTCGGGGACGCGAAGCGGAACCCGGAACCCATGACTGGGTCGGACGGTGCAGCTGGATGACGGTAGCCGTAGAGGCCCGTCGCGGGTTCTAGGCTCGCCCTTCGGGCGCCACGGAATGACAGGGGGCGCGTCTTGCCCCCGCTCCCGCCTCGTGCGCAACATCACCGGCGACGGCGGAGGGACCGGCTATGGACAAGGGCACGGGGGTGCCCATGAAGCGCAGGATCGCCGCGATCCTGGCGGCCGACGTCGCCAGCTATACCCGCCTCGTCGCCGAGGACGAGGAGGCCACGATCGCGCGCCTTGCCGAGTACCGCGAGGTGTTCGACGATTTCGTGGCGCGCGCGGGCGGGCGCATCTTCAACACCGCCGGCGACTCGGTCATGTGCGCCTTCGAGAGCGCCGTCGAGGCGGTGCGCTGCGCCATCGACATCCAGGAGGCGCTTCGCACCCGCAACGCCCTCCTGCCGCCGGAGCGCCGGCTGCAGTTCCGCATCGGCATCTCGATCGGCGACGTGGTGGAGCGCAACGGCGACCTGCTCGGCGACGGCGTCAACCTCGCGGCGCGGCTGGAGGGGATCGCCGAGCCCGGCGGCATCACGGTCTCGCGCTTCGTCTTCGAGGCGGTGGCCGGCAAGGTCTCGGTGCCCTTCCGCGACCTGGGGCGCCAGGAGCTCAAGAACGTCCCGCAGCCCGTCCACGCCTTCTCGGTCGACCTCGGCGCCGAGCGCATGCTCGGCGGGCACCCGCGCCCGCCCGGACGCCGGCGCCTCTCGGCGGCCGCGCTCGCGCTCGGCCTCGCGAGCCTCGTCCTGGGGCTCGCCGTCCTGTGGATGCTGTCGCTGCGCCCGCCGGCCCCCGTCCCGGCCCCCATGGCGGGCACGGGCGACCCGCCGGCCGGCCCCGCCGCCGGCCCGGCCCGGGCGCCGCTTCCCGCCGATCCGGCCCAGGCCTTCGCGCAGCTCGCCCGCTCCGGCGGCATCGTGCCCGACGCGCGCACCGCGCCGGAGCTCTACCACAATGCCCGCCTGCACGAGGCGCGCGGCGACGGCCTGGCGGCGCGCCAGGCCTATGCGGCGCTCGTCGCGCTCGGGGGCGAGCGCGTCGACCCCTATCTGCGCTACGCCGCGCTCCTGCGCGTCCAGGACGGCCGGGCCGGGGCCAGGGAGACCTTCACGGCCCTGCGCGAGGCGGGCGCGAGCCGCGTCGCCGCCCTCGTCCACGCGCTCCAGGGCGAGGGCGACGAGCGCCGCCGCCGGGTGGAGGCCTTCCTGATCGAGCACCCGGACTACGCCCCGGCCTTGTTCCTGCTCGCCGAGGAGTTCTCCGAGGACCGGCTCGGGCCCCAGACCCTGCACGAGCGGCGCGCCGAGCGGGAGGCCTACGAGCGCTTCCTCGCCGCGGAAGAGCGCCTGCCGCCCTTCTTCCTGGACTCCACCCTGCTCGGCGCCTGGCTCGACCGGGCCCGGACGCGACGGGCGGCCCTGGACGCGGCCGAGCGCGCCTCGCCCGCGCCCGCCCTGTCCTTCTCGCGATCGAATTCCGGCTGGATCGTCTCCGTCGCCCTGCCGGAGGCCGCCACCGCCCTGCGCTACCGGATCGGGTCCGAGGGGCCCTTCCGCTCGACGGGGCTCGCCGCCACGCCCGATCCGCGCACCGGAAAGCCCGCTCCCGTCCCCTATTTCGAGCTGCCGACGGACCAGGAGCGGACCGTGATCGAGGTCGCCTACGCGGATGCCCGCGGGCGCGACGCGGCCCCGACCGCCATCCGCTTCGACCCCCGCGCCGCCCTCTCCGCGAGCCAGCGCGAGATCCTGGAGCGCATGCCGGGCGCCTGGCTCGCCGTCCGGGGCGGGCGCGAGGCGCTCCTCTACTGGACGCATCTCGTGAGCTATCGCTGCGCGCTGACCCGGGTCGAGATCGGCCTCGACGGCGCCGACCCGACCCGCGCGCTGCCGCTGCCGCCCTGCGACATGCGCGATCCGCACGCCATCCCGCACGAGGCGCGGCCCTACCTGCCGCTCCCGGCCGGGACCCGCGCGGTCTCGGCGCGCCTCACCTTCGCGGACGGCACGGCGAGCGAGGTGCGAACCTTCAAGGTGCCGTGACGGACCCGTGGCGAGGGGCGCGTTGACGGCGGGGCTCGCGCCCGGGATCCTCGTCGCGGCAAGCGCGGGAGGGCCGGGATGATCGAGGAGTTCAAGACGTTCGCCCTGCGGGGCAACGTGGTCGATCTCGCGATCGGCGTCATCATCGGCGCCGCCTTCGGACGGATCGTCGACTCGCTCGTCGGCGACGTCTTCATGCCCCTGATCGGCGCCGTGACCGGCGGGCTCGACTTCTCGAACTACTTCCTCGCGCTCTCCGCGCAGGTGAGCGCGGAGTCGCTGGCCGAGGCCAGGAAGCAGGGCGCGGTGCTGGCCTGGGGCAACTTCCTTACGGTCCTGATCAATTTCCTGCTCATCGCCTGGGTGCTGTTCCTCGTCGTGAAGGGCATGAACCGCCTCAAGGCGCGCGAGGACCGGGCGGTCGACACCCCGGCCAAGCCGGAGCTGCCCGCCGATGTCAAGCTCCTGGCCGAGATCCGGGACCTCCTCGCGGCGCGCGAGGGCGGCCCCGCCCGGACGGGGGCGTGAGCCCTGACGATGTCGCGCGGACGTGGCGTCCGGATCTCCGCGACATGCGACCCATCGAGGATCTCGAGTCCGTCAGGCGGCTCCAAGACGGCCTGACCGCTTCTAGCCTTCCGCCTTGTCGGGCTGCCCCGTCTTGGCGCCCGGCCCCATCGGGTCGGTCGAGTCCTCGCCGCCGCCGTCCGGGTCGGTGCGCCCCTGGGGCGTGAGGCGCGGGGCGGCGATGTCGTCCTCGGTGGCCTGGGAGGCGGGCTTGGGGTCCTTGCCTTGCGCCATGGTGCGGTTCCTCACGCGCTCGTGTTGTCGATGTCGCCCGCCGCTCCCGGCTCCTGCAGCACGCCGGTGCCGGGGGTGGAATCCGGGTTGATCAGGTCGGGGCGGGCATGGGGGCCCGCGGCCGGGAGGTCGTCGGAGGGTTTCGGGGCCGTGCCCTTGCGCTCGGCCTCGCGCACGCTCTTGGATCCGGGGAGCGGGTCGTTGCCGCCCTCCGGCGGCATGCGCCCGCCCGGCTGGTTGTCGTTGCTCATCGCCTCACCGCCCCTTGTCGGGCGCGTCATCGCGCCCCGCCTGGCCGGCGGTGCCGCGCTCGGGTTGGCCCAGGGTCTCTCGGGCGTCGTGCGGCCGGGTCTCCTCCGGCGTGAGGCTCGCGTCGCTCAGGTGCCGGGTCGTCTCGGGGGTCTCGGCCGCTGTAAGCTCGCCGTGATCGTCGGACTTGCCGCCGGCCCCCACCATCGCGTTGCGCAGGTTGTAGGCCTCCCCGCCCGGATCGCTCCAGACCCGGCGCATGGTGGCGTTGGCCTCCGGTCCCTCGTTGACCCCGTCGGCATGGGTCTCGGGGCTGGAGCGCTGCCGGTTGCGGATGTCGCTCGCGTCCATGTCGCGCAGGGACGGGCGCTTGTCGTCGGTCGCCATGGCGTCCTCCTCGTCTCGTGAGGGGGAGAACCGGCGGGCGGGGGAAGGGTTGCACGTCTTTCCTCTCCCCGCGTGCGGGGAGAGGGTCGAGGCCCCCTTCATGGGGGGCTGAGGCGAGGGCGGCAGCCCGAAGGTGAGGGGGCGTCTGGGGACGGATCTCTACGCCGAGACACCCCCTCACCCTCGCTCACTCCGTTCGCTCGCCGCGCCTGCCGGTCCGCAGGCGCGCCCCTCTCCCCGCCCTGCGGGGAGAGGGTTTGGGGGTGAGGGGCTGCATCAAGTGGGCGCACCACCATCGTGCGCGACCTGCATCAGCCCCTCACCCCGACCCTCTCCCCGCTCGCGGGGAGAGGGAGTTAACCACGCTCGGGAACCGGCGGCGGAGATGAGCCGCGGCGCCAGTGGAAGGCGACGTAGACGCCGACCAGGGTCAGCGCCAGCAGGAACCAGGTGATCGA
>DASPJU010000311.1:0-6040 GCA_035628475.1 Salinarimonas sp.
GGACGGGGTGGACGTGCGCCTGCTCGTGCCGGGCTCGTCCGACGTGCCCCTGTTCCAGCCCCTCGTGCGCATGGGCTACCGGCCGCTGATCGAGGCGGGGGTGCGGGTCTTCGAGTGGAACGGCACCATGCTCCACGCCAAGACGGCGGTGATCGACGGCCGCTGGTCGCGGGTGGGCTCGACCAACCTCAACGTCACGAGCTGGTTCACCAACTGGGAGATCGACGTCGCCATCGAGGACGCGGATTTCGCGGCCGCCATGGAGGCGATGTACCTGGAGGACCTCGCGGGCTCCACCGAGGTGGTGGCGACCGGGCGTCCCCGCGCCGTGGCGGCCCGGTCCGCCAAGGGCCGCCGGGCGGCGGGGCGCGCGGCGCGCCGCCTCGCCACGGGCGCCATCGGCCTGGGCGCGACCGTGGGGGCGGCGCTCTCCGGCTCGCGCTCGCTCACCGCCATGGAGGCGCGCTCCATCGCCCCCGTGGGGCTGGCCCTCGTGGCGCTGGCGGCGCTCGTGACGATCTTTCCCTTCCTGATCGTCTCGCCCCTGGTGATCTGGCTGATGTGGACCGCGCTCGCCCTCATGAACCGCGCCTGGCGCTCGCGGCTGCCGCGCCCGGCGCATCAGCGCCGCTGGTGGCCCCTGGGGCAGCGCGTGCGCCATGGGGGCGACAGCCCCCGAGGGCGGTGAGAGGGCCGCTTCTTCGACCTCCTCATGCCGAGGTGCGAAGCCGGAGGCTGAGCCTCGAAGCACGCTCGACGCTGCCACGGGCGTCCGGAGAACTCTGGAGCGCCCTTCGAGGCCCGGCTGCGCCGGGCACCTCAAGACGAGGGTGACGGGTGGGACACGCACCACGCCGCCGCATCACTCCTCCCCGGTCCCGTCCCCGTCCACCACCTTGCGCGCCACGTCGAACGGGAAGCCGCCCCGGGCCAGCACCGCCAGATCCCGGTCGCGGTGGCCCTCGCGATCGCGCGTGCGGAACGGTCCCAAGCGACGCCGGCGGGCGAGCGCCAGGGCGGCGGTCATGTCGTCTCCCTCCTCGGCGCCGAGCGCCGCCGCGACGGTGTCGCGGTCCACGCCCTTGGCCGAGAGCTTGGCCGCGATGCCCCGGGCCGAGGCGCCGCGCCGGCGCAGCGCCGCGACGCGCCCCTCCGCGTAGAGCCGATCGTCCAGGTAGCCGCCGGACACGGCCTTGCCCACCACCTCGTCGACCAGGGGCAAGAACTCGGCCGGGTCCTCGTCCCGCTCGCGGCAGCGCCGCTCGACCTTGCGCGCCAGAACCCGGCGCAGGTTCCCGGCCGAGGAGGCATAGCGCTCGAGATAGTGCAGCGCCGCCCGCTCCAGATAGGCGGCGGTGACGGGCTTGGGCGGCTTCCGGGGCGGGGCGGGGTCGGTCATGGGGAGGATGTCACGGCAGGACCGGTCACCTCTCCCCGCCGCGCGGGGAGAGGGCCATGAGGCCCCTTGCCGGGCCTCATGGCGAGCGCGGCAGCGCGAGGGTGAGGGGGCCTGGATGGCAGAGCACCATCCTGGAGCCCGCCCTCACCCTCGCTCGCTCCGCTCGCTTGCTTCGCCCGCCATTCCGCGGGCGAGGCCTTCTCCCCGCCCGCGGGGAGAGGGGATAGGCGTCGCGCCCTACGCCTGCACGCCCTCGACGTACCAGTCCATCTTGTTGAGCTCCTCGTCCGTCATCGTCTTGCCGGCGGGCACGCGCTCGACGCCCTTGTTGTCCTTGATCGGGCCCGTGAAGGGGTGGTGCTTGCCGGCGATGATGTCGTTCTTCACCTGCTCCGCGGCCTGGCGCGCCGGGTCGGTGACGCCGGCGCCGTAGGGAGCGATCTTCACCATGCCCTCCTTCATGCCGTGCCAGATCGAGTGCGTCTTCCAGGTCCCGTCGAGGACGGCCTGCGCGCGCGCCACGTAGTAGTCGTTCCAGTCGTCGACGATGGCGGTGAGCTGGGCCTTGGGGGCGAAAGCCTTCATGTCGTTGGCCTGGCCGAAGCCGAAGGCGCCGCGGGCCTCCGCCTGCTGCAGGGGCGCGGGGCTGTCGGTGTGCTGGGAGAGGATGTCGGCGCGCTGGTCGAGGAGCGCCTTGGCGGCGTCCGCCTCCTTGCCCGGGTCGTACCAGGAGTTCACCCACACCACGCGGGTGGTGAAGTTCGGGTTCACCTTGCGGGCGGCGAGCGTGAAGGCGTTGATGCCCATCACGACCTCGGGGATCGGCACCGAGCCGACATAGCCCGCCACGCCCGTCTTCGAGACGTGGCCCGCGATGGTGCCGATGACCGCGCGGCCCTCGTAGAAGCGGGCATTGTAGGCCGCGAGGTTCGGCCCGGTCTTGTAGCCCGTGGCGTGCTCGAAGCGGATGTTGGGGAACTGGCGCGCCACGCGCTCCGTCGGGTTCATGAAGCCGAAGGAGGTGGTGAAGATGAGCCCGTTGCCTGAGGTGGCGAGCTGGCGGATGACGCGCTCGGCATCGGGGCCCTCGGCCACGTTCTCGACGAAGGTGGTCTTCACCTTGCCGGCCAGCGTCTGCTCGAGATGCTTGCGGCCCACATCGTGCGTGAAGGACCAGCCATGGTCGCCCACCGGCCCGACATAGACGAAGCCGACGCCCAGGGGCTGCTGCGCGAGCCCCCGGTCGGCGCCGAGCGACAGCCCGGCGGTCAGGCCGGCGGTGCCGGCGAGAAGGCCGCGGCGGGTGATCAGATGAGCCATGGTCGATATGTCCCTTGTAGAGCGGCTCCTTAAGCCGCGGGCCTGAACGGCTTGCCGAGGCAGGCGGGCGCGTCGAGGCCCCGCCGCCAGGGTCCGGCCGAGATGATCACGAGAACGAGGATCGTCGCAAGGTAGGGCAGCATGGCGAAGACCTGCGAGGGCACCGCGACGAGACCCGCGCCCTGCGCGTAGAGCTGGAGGATCGTGACGCCGCCGAAGAGATAGGCGCCCACCAGCGCCCGGCCCGGGCGCCAGGCCGCGAAGACCACGATGGCGAGCGCGATCCAGCCCCGCCCGGCCGTCATCTCCTGCACCCAGAGCGGGGTATAGGCGAGGGAGAGATAGGCGCCGGCGAGCCCGCTCATGAGGCCGCCGAACAGGACCGCCCCGTATCGGATGCGGATCACGGGATAGCCGATGGCATGCGCCGAGACGTCGGACTGCCCCACCGCCCGCAGCACCAGCCCGAGCCGGGTCCGGTTCAGGACGAACGCGACCACCCCCGTCATGAGGATCGAGAGATAGACCAGGACGTCCTGCCCGAACAGGACGCGCCCGACGATCGGCAGGTCGGTGAGCCCCGGCAGGGAGAGCTTCGGCAGCGCCGGCAGGGGCTTGCCCACGAAGCCCGCGCCGATGAGGGCGCTCACCCCGATGCCGAAGATGGTGAGCGCGAGCCCCGTGGCGACCTGGTTCGCCACCAGGGTCAGGGTGAGCACGCCGAAGACGAGGGCGAGCGCCGCGCCCGCGAGCGCGGCCGCGATCACGCCGAGCGGCCAGCTGCCCGTGGCCAGGGTCACCGCGAAGCCCGTCACGGCGCCCATGAGCATCATGCCCTCGACGCCCAGGTTGAGGACGCCCGCCCGCTCGGTGACGAGTTCGCCCAGCGCGGCGAGCAGCAGCGGCGTCGAGGCCGTGATGACGGTGAGCAGGATCGCCACGAGAACGTCGGCGCTCATCGGAGGGCTCCCGAGACCGGCGCGCCGGCCGGCGGCACGCGGCGGACGCGGTAGCGCAGGATGAAGTCCGAGGCCAGCAGCACGAAGAGGAGGAGGCCCTGGAACACGCCCGTGGCGGCGCGCGGCAGGTTGACCGCGACCTGCGCGTTCTCGCCCCCGATATAGGAGAGCGCCACCAGGAGCCCCGCGAACCCGATGCCCACGGGATGAAGCCGGCCGAGGAAGGCCACGATGATGGCGGTGAAGCCGTAGCCGGGGCTCACGCTCGGCACGAGCTGGCCGATAGGCCCCGCGACCTCGAAGACCCCCGCGAGCCCCGCGAGCCCTGCGCTCGCCATGAGGGTGAGCCAGACCACCCGGTTGCCCGAGAAGCCCGCATAGCGCGCCGCCGCGGGCGCCTCGCCCACCACCCGGATCTGGAAGCCGACGATGGTGCGGGCCATGACGAGCCAGGCGGCGAGCACCACCAGCAGCCCGACGATCGCCCCCGCGTTGAGCCGGGTGCCCTCGACCAGCAGGGGCAGGTTGGCGGAGGCGCCGAACATGGCCGATTGGGGGAAGCCGTAGCCCGTCGGGTCCTTGAGGGGCCCGTGGACCAGGAGGCCGAGCAGCAGCACGGCCACGTAGGTGAGCATGAGCGAGACCAGGATCTCGCTGACCCCGAAGCGGGTCTTCAGGACGGCGGGCACCGCGCCCCAGGCCATGCCCCCCAGGATTCCGGCGAGCGCCATCAGGGGCAGGACCCAAGGGGCGTCGACGTCGACGAGCCGCAGGGCCACGACGCCGCCCGCGATCGCCCCCATGGTGAGCTGGCCCTCGGCGCCGATGTTCCAGACCCCCGCGCGAAAGCCCGCCGCGAGCCCCACCGCGATCATGACGAGGGGCGTGGCCTTGAGCGCGAGCTCGGCGAGCCCGTTCACGGTCGTGATGGGCGAGACGAAGAAATGGTAGAGCGTGGCGCCGGGCGCGTAGCCGAGCAGCCCGAAGAGCAGCGCGCCGAGCGCCACGGTGACGCCCACCGCGAGCACCGGCGTGAGATAGAACAGGCTCGCGGGCGTCGCCCGGCGCGGCTCGATCCTATAGCGCATGCGCCGCCCCCGCGGGGCCGGGATCGACCCCGTGCACGCCGCCCATGAGCAGGCCGATCTCCTCCACCGAGACCTCGCCCGTGGGGCGCGCGGGCGAGAGCGCGCCCACATTGATGACCGCGAGCCGGTCGCAGAGCACGAGGAGCTCGTCGAGGTCCTGCGAGATCACGAGGACGGCCGCGCCCTCGCCCGCGAGCCGCACCAGCGCCTCGTGGATCGCGGCCGCCGCGCCCGCGTCCACGCCCCAGGTGGGCTGCGACACCACGAGGACCCCCGGATCCTGCAGGATCTCGCGCCCGACCACGAATTTCTGCAGGTTGCCGCCCGAAAGGTTCGAGGCGGCGGCGTCCACGCCCGGGGTGCGCACGTCGAAGCGGCGCACGATCTCGGCCGCGAAGGCGCGCGCCTTGCGGAAGCGGATCAGGCCGCCCGCCACGAGCCCGCGCCGGTGATGGGCGGAGAGGATGGCGTTCTCGACGAGGGTGAGGCCCGGCACGGCGCCGTGGCCGTTGCGCTCCTCGGGCACGACGCACAGGCCCGCCTCGCGGCGCTCGTCGGGCCCCAGGCGCCCGGCGGCGCGCCCGTCGATGCGGATGGCCTCCGCGCGGGCGCAAAGGCGCTCGCCGGCCAGCGCCTCCTCGAGCTCGCCCTGGCCGTTGCCCGCGACGCCCGCCACGCCCACGATCTCGCCGGCCCGGACCTCGAGGGCGACGCCCTTGAGCGCCACCCCATGCGCGTCGGCGGCGGGCAGGTCGAGGCCCTCGACGACAAGGCGGGGTGCGCCCCCGCCGCCGCCGGCGCGCCGCGCGGGGGCGCGAAGCTCCGCCCCGATCATCATCTGGGCCATGGACCCGGCGGTCTCGCGCCTCGGGTCGCAGGCCGCCACCACCCGGCCGCCGCGCAGGATGGTCGCGGCCTCGCACAGGGCGATGATCTCGTTGAGCTTGTGGCTGATATAGAGGATCGAGCAGCCTTCCGCCGAGAGCCGCCTCAGGGTCGCGAACAGGCGCCCCACCTCCTGCGGGGTCAGCACGGAGGTGGGCTCGTCCATGATGAGGAGCCGCGGCTTCTGCAGGAGCGCCCGCACGATCTCGATGCGCTGGCGCTCGCCCACCGACAGGGTATGGACGTCGCGGTCCGGATCGAGGGGCAGGCCGTAATCCTCGGCCACGCGCCGGATCTCCGGGGCGAGCCGCCGGGGCGAGGGCGCGTGGTCGAGGCCCAGCGCCACGTTCTCGGCCACCGTCATGGCCTCGAACAGCGAGAAAGATCGG
>DASPJU010000312.1:0-2978 GCA_035628475.1 Salinarimonas sp.
GTCCTTGCCGCCGAGGGCGGTCGGGAGCACGTGGCGGGCGGCCTCGGCCATGAGGTCGGTCGCGACCTCCGCGACCCCGCGCATGGCGTCGCCGGTCCGGTCGGCCGCGGCGGCGCCCGCGTCCACCGCGTCCTGCCCGGCCCCGACCACCGCCTCGCGGGTGGCGCGATTGCCCGCCAGGGCGCCCGCGATGGCGATCAGCGCGTCGGCCGCGATCGCCCGGCCCGTGGGGCTCTCCAGGAGGGCGACGAGGCCGCCGCCCTGCTTGCGCAGCTTCTTGGGGATCTTCACCCCCGCGACCCGCTTCGGCAGCTTCTTCGCCTTGGTCTTCTTTCCCATGGCAGCCTCCGTTGATTTGCTGGCCAACGGGCGTGACGGCGACGGGTTCCTGAGGAGTGGAGGGCATGTCCCGGCCCCGAGGCCTCCGGTCAGGCGGCCAAAGCCGATCGTCAGCGGGAAGCCGGGGCGGGAATCCCGGGTGGGATGCGCGCCGACGAAGCGCGCGAGCGCCCGCTCGCCACGATCATGTTCATGGGCGGGCGGGGGGGCGGCTTAAGCCGGCTGCGGGCGGGCGGCGAGCATGGTACGCAGCCAGAAGCCCGCCGCGATGACGAGGATCCCGCCGAGCACCACCGAGCCCGGCGAGGCGCCGATGAGCGCGAACCATTGGGTGAAGAAGTGGATGCCGCCGAACACCGCCCCGGTCACCACGAGCCAGCGGCGCTCGGCGCGCCAGGCCCAGGCGATCCCGGCGGCGATGGCGAGCGCCCAGCCGACCGCGAGGGCGATCGGGGGCAGGTCGACGCCGAGGGATCTGTCGCCCCACAGCGAGCCGATCCAGAAGCCCAGATTGACCAGGAGCACGCAGGTGCGGCAGGCCGCGACGGCAAGGCCGCTCCAGTCGTGCGGCAGCCTGCGGGAGAGCGCGTAGAGCCCCGCGCCCAGGCCCGCGAACACCACGATGGTGAGGACGGGAGCCTGCAAGCCCAGCGAATACATGGCGTGCCAGTGGCCCGCACGGGCGCCGAGCAGCGCCGAGAGGGACAGGACCGCGAGCACGACGAGGAGCGTGTTGCGGGCCAGGAGCCCCGCCCCGGCGAACAGGAGGAGGCAGACGAGGAACGCCTCGCGCGCGCCCTCCCACTTGGCGACGAGCCCGCCCCCGAGCATGAGGCTGCCGACCACGAGCAGGATCTGGCCCAGCAGGCGCCACCGGTCCGTCGCGACGGCGGTGACGGCGCCGCCCGCGAGCGCCAGGGCGAGCCCCACCGCCGCCACCGCGATCACGCTCGAGAACAGCGCCACGAGCCCGCCCGCCACGGCGACGATACCGAATCCCGTCACGAGATTGGCCGCGAGAAAGGAGGTCTGGCCGTTCGCGATGGCGCGAAGGCGCGCCGCTTCGTCGGCGGTGAGGCGCCCCTCGGCGAAGGCGCGGTCGAGGTCGATGACGATCTTCATGGGAGGTCCCGTTCGGTCCGCCCCGTCATGACGCGTCCGGGCCGGGTCGGGCGTGCTGGCGCGCACCGGCCCCGCGCCGGGAGCCTCACGCTCGGACGATGCCGTTGTCGCGCGCCGTGATGGTGTGGGCGTCAACGCGGCCGTCGTCGGTGAAGCCGATGCGGGTGCGCGCCGCGCGGTCGCCCTGGGCCGTGCCCAAGCCCATGTCGACGGTCTCGCCTGGCGCGGCGCTCCTCGGACGACGGCGCGAGCGTCCGTCGGGAGCGACGCCCGGTCATGCATGCGCGCGACGCAGACCCGGCGTCGCACGTCATTGACCTGACGCCGTCCTGGACTATTGATCCGGCCCGACGTTCGAACCCGGCGCCAGGCGCCCCATCCCACCAGGAGACTCCCTCGATGAGCGATTGGCCCATCCACGGCCGCATCACCGGTCCCATCGTCATGATCGGCTTCGGCTCGATCGGGCGGGGCACGCTGCCCCTCATCGAGCGCCACTTCGAGTACGACAAGAGCCGCTTCACGGTCATCGACCCGCTGGAGAAGGACAAGAACCTCCTCGACGAGCGCGGCGTGCGCTTCGTGCAGAAGGCGCTGACCCGCGAGAACTTCCGCGAGATCCTCGCGCCGCTCCTCACCGAGGGCGGCGGCCAGGGCTTCTGCGTCAACCTCTCGGTCGACACCTCGTCCCGCGAGATCATGGCCCTGTGCCGCGAGATCGGGGCGCTCTACATCGACACCGTGGCCGAGCCCTGGGCCGGCTTCTACTTCGATCGGAGCAAGGGGCCGTCGGCGCGCACCAACTACATGCTGCGCGAGTCGATCCTCGATGAGCGGCGCGAACATCCCGGCGGCACCACGGCGGTCTCCTGCTGCGGCGCCAATCCCGGCATGGTGTCCTGGTTCGTGAAGCAGGCGCTCCTGAACGTCGCGGCCGATCTCGGCCTCGACCACGAGGAGCCCAGGTCCAAGGACGAGTGGGCGCGCCTCATGCAGCGCGTGGGCGTCAAGGGCATCCACATCGCCGAGCGGGACACGCAACGCGCCAAGCAGGAGAAGCCGCTCGGCGTGTTCGTCAACACCTGGTCCGTGGAGGGCTTCGTCTCGGAGGGCTTGCAGCCGGCCGAGCTCGGCTGGGGCACCCACGAGACCTGGCAACCCGACAACGCGCGCACCCACGAGACGGGTTGCGGCGCCGCGATCTACCTGCTCCAGCCCGGCGCCGACACCCGCGTGCGCACCTGGTGCCCGACGCCGGGCGCCCAGTTCGGCTTCCTCGTCACCCACAACGAGGCGATCTCGATCCCCGACTTCTTCACCGTGAGGGAGGGGGACCGGGTCGTCTACCGGCCGACCTGCCACTACGCCTACCACCCCTGCAACGAGGCGGTGCTCTCGCTGCACGAGATGTTCGGCCAGGCCGGCAAGGTCCAGGAGGAGCAGCACATCCTGGAGGAGGACGAGATCGTCGACGGCATCGACGAGCTGGGCGTGCTCCTCTACGGCCACGCGAAGAA
>DASPJU010000313.1:0-13841 GCA_035628475.1 Salinarimonas sp.
CGGTCACGATCCCCTGGGACGCCAAGGCGCATTTCTATCCGCAGCTCCAGTTCCTGGCCCAGTCGATGGCGCGGGGCGAAAGCCCGTTCTGGACGCCGTACGTGTTCTCCGGCTGGCCGCAGGTCGCCGATCCGCAATCGCTGATCTTCAACCCCGTCCTCCTGGCGCTGGCGGCGCTCGATCCCGATCCTGGCTTCGCCGCTGCCGACGGGGCGGTGCTGGCCACGCTGCTCGTCGGGGCGCTGGCGCTCGTGCTGCTCTTCCGCGACCGGGGCTGGAGCGGCGCGGGGGCGCTCGTCGCCGCGCTGGCCTTCGCCTTCGGCGCCTCCGCGGCCTGGCGCATCCAGCATGTGGGCCAGGTCACGAGCCTCGCCCTGTGGCCCGTGGCGCATCTGCTGCTCGCCCGCGCTCTCGACCGGGGCTCGACCGGATACGGCCTGGCTGCCGGGCTCGCGACGGCGCTGCTGGCGCTCGGGCGCGACCAGGTCGCCATGCTGGCCCTGTGGGTGCTCGCCATCGAGGCCGGGGCGGGCCTGTGGCGCGCCCCGCGCGCCACGGCCCGGCCGCTCGCGGCGGGCGCACTCGCCGGCGCCCTGGTGCTCGCGGTGCCTCTCGTCCTCACGGCCCTGCTCGCGGAGGTCTCGAACCGGCCGAGCATCGATTATGAGGGCGCCGCCCGGGGCTCGCTTCATCCGGCGCTGCTGCTCACGGCGTTCGTCCCGAACCTCTACGGCGCCGACGGGCCGCTGATGCGCCATTGGGGCCCGCCGAGCCCGCTCTGGGGGCCGACCGACCTCTATCTCGCGCGCAACATGGGCCAGCTCTACATGGGCGCCCTGCCGGTCGCGCTCCTCGCGATGGGGCTCGCCCGCGGGGCGCTGTTCGCCCGCGAGGTGCGCGTCCTCGCCCTCGGCTTCGCCCTGATGCTCCTCTACGCGCTCGGGCGGGCCACGCCCGTGTTCGGGGTCCTGTTCGGGCTCGTGCCAGGCGTCGACCTGTTCCGGCGCCCCGCGGACGCGGCCTTCCTCATCGGCGGGCTCGGCGCCGTGCTCGCGGGCTATGTCGCGCATCGCTGGTGGTCCGGCACGCTGCCGAGGCCCGGGCCGGCGGGGCGCGCGCTCGAGGCGGCGCTGCTGGCCGCGCCCTTCGCCGGGGGGCTCGCGATCGCGTGGGCCAAGGGCGCCCTCCACCTCGCGGCCTGGCCCCTGGCGACGGCGGCGGGCTTCATGGCGGTCTCCGTGGCGGCCCTCGTGCTGGTGCCGCGCGGGCGCGCCGGCGGGCCGCTCGCCCTCGCCGCCCTGGCGGCGCTTCTCGTGGCGGACCTGCGATTCAACAACGGCCCGAACGAGTCCACGGCCCTGCCCCCGGCCGCCTA
This sequence comes from Salinarimonas sp., assembly GCA_035628475.1. Classification (GTDB taxonomy): domain Bacteria; phylum Pseudomonadota; class Alphaproteobacteria; order Rhizobiales; family Beijerinckiaceae; genus Salinarimonas_A. Next base: position 1,376 of record DASPJU010000313.1, read on the forward strand.
CGACGTGCTGCGCCCGAGGTCGGGGGATCCCGTGATCCAGGCCCTCCGGGAGCGCCTGGGGGACGGCCTCGACCGGGTCGAGCTGGTCGGCCTGGGCTTCCACTGGCCCAACGCCGCGCTCGTCCACCGCCTGCACCATACGCTGGGCTACAATCCCCTGCGCCTCGACCTCTATGCCGCGGCGACCGGGGCGGAGGACCACGTGGCGCTGCCCGAGCAGCGGCGCTTCTCGCCCCTGATGCCCTCCTACCGCTCCCCGCTCGCCGACATGCTGGGCCTGCGCTTCATCGCGGCCGGCGCCCCGATCGAGACCATCGACAAGACCTTGCGGCCGGGGGACCTCGTGGCCCTCGGCCGGGTGGGCGAAGCCCATTTCTACGAGAACCCCCGCGCCGGGCCCCGCGCCTTCGTGGCGGGGACGACCCGCCAGGCGGACTTCGCGACGATCCTCGCGACCGGGCGATGGCCCGACGCGGACCTCGCCCGGACCGTGCTCCTGGAGGGGCCCGTGCCCGAGGCGCCGCCGGCCGAGGGCGGCGCCCGCATCCGCGCCTACCGCAACACGAGCGTGACGATCGAGGTGGAGGCGAGCGGGCCCGCCCACCTCGTCCTCGCCGATCCCTACCATCCCTGGTGGGAGGCGACGGTCGACGGGCGGCCGGTCCCGGTCCTGCGGGCGAACGTGCTCCTACGCGCCGTGGCGGTCCCGGCCGGGCGCTCCGTGGTGCGGTTCCGCTTCCGGCCCCTGGCGGGGGCCTGGCGGGAGATCGGGGCGCGCCTGGGGAGCGCGGGCGCCGGGGCTCGCGCGCGATTCTGAGCCCTCCCGTCTGGTTTTTGCGGGCAACCATGCTAGTTCGATCGTCAGCCCTCCGTCCGAGGGGGACGAAAGAAGGGTTTCGGGAGGTTTCATGACCGACAATCTGCGCATCCACCGCCGTTCGTTCCTGTCGCTCACCGCCGGCGCCGCCGCGGCCGGCCTCGTGGCCGCTCCGGCGCTCGCCCAGGCGCGCCAGCGCCTGACCGTCGCGACCGGCGGCACCGGCGGCGTGTTCTTCCCCTATGGCGGCGGCCTCGCCCGCATCCTGTCGGAGAAGATCCCCAACACCCAGGCCACGGGCCAGGTGACCGGCGGCTCCGTCGACAACGTGAAGCTCATCAGCCAGGGCGACGCCGACATCGGCTTCTCGACCCTCGACTCGGCCTATGACGGCATGATGGGCATCGGCGCCTACGCCAAGGAGGGCAAGCAGGACGTGGCGATCCTCGCCGTCCTGTACGATTCCTTCCTCCACGTGGTGGCCGACGCCCGCATCGCCGAGCTCACCAGCGTCTCGGCCATGAAGGGCCGGCGCGTCTCGATCGGCTCGGCGGGCTCCTCCACCGAGTCCATCGCCGACCGCGTGATCGAGGCCGCGGGCCTCAACCCGAAGAGCGACATCACCCGCGACAATCTCGGCGTCGCCGAGTCCGCGGGCGCCCTCAAGGACGGCAAGGTGGCGGCGTTCTTCTGGATCGGCGGCGTGCCCACCGCCGCCGTGCGCGATCTCGCCTCCTCGGGCTCGCCGCAGCTGCGCTTCATCGACACCTCGAAGGAGCTCGCCGCGCTGGAGAAGAAGTTCCCCGGCCAGTACCGCCCCTTCGACCTGCCGGCCAACGCCTATCAGGGCCAGGCCGAGGGCGTGAAGGGCCTGGGCGTCGCCAACGTGCTCGTGGTGTCGAGCAAGGCGCCGGCCCAGCAGATCACCCAGGTGCTGACCACGATCTTCGACAACCTGGAGCAGGTCCAGGCCATCCACCCGGAGGCCCGCCGCCTGTCGATCCAGGGCGCGGCGGCCAGGACGGCGGTGCCGTTCCACCCGGCGGCGGAGGCGTTCTACAAGTCGCGCGGCGCGAAGCTCTAGGCGTCCGTCGACGCACCAAGCTTGCTTTCGGCGGGCCGATCGTTCCACGATCGGCCCGTCTTCACATGCACCCCGGCCTCAAGATCGGGGACCGAACGAGACCAGGGACGGGATAGCGCGATGAAGGTCACCGACGATCAGGTCGTTCTGAGCGACGAGGAGATGGAGAAGCTGTCCTCGGATTCCGAGGGCGGCCCGGCGCGGCGCGCGGAGGGCTGGCTCGGCTGGCTGACCGCGGGCGCCTGCTTCTTCATCTCGGCCTACGCGCTCTACTGGACGCAGTTCGCCGTCAACACGACGACGTATCGCGCGAGCTTCCTGGCCCTGTGCCTCGCGCTCATCTTCATCCTCTACCCCCTCTTCAACACGGCGCCGGGCAAGACGCCGCAGGCGCGATACCCCACCCTGGAGGAGGTCCTCTCGGGCGTGCTGGCCGCGGCCCTGATGGGCTTCCTCCTGCACCATCCGGATCCGCGCTTCGCCGTCGCGGGGCGCGACGGCACGGCCTACGCGCTCGGGTTGGCGGTGGCGCTCGCGTTCCTCGCCATGCCCTTCGTGTCCATGGTGCCGCGCCTCGCCAGGATCCAGGTGCTCGACTGGTTCCTCGCGGCGGTGGCCCTCTACACGGCGATCTATCTCACGATCAACATCGAGGACTACAAGACCCGCGCCATGCGGCCGACGCCCGAGGAGATGGTGCTGGGCCTCGCCCTCATCCTTCTCATCTTCGAGGCGACGCGGCGCACGGTGGGCTGGATCCTGCCCGCCATCACGCTCCTCTTCCTGCTCTACGGCTATGCGGGCTCGGGCTTCCTGGTGCCCGACGCGCTGGAGCATCGCGGCTTCACGCTCTCCCGCATCATCGGCCAGAACTACCTCACGCTCGAGGGCATCTTCACCACGCCGATGGACGTGGCGGCGACCTTCATCATCCTGTTCACGATCTACGGGGCCGTGCTCGACAAGGGCGGCGCCGGCAAGTTCTTCATCGACTGGGCCTTCGCGCTCTTCGGCAAGAAGGCGAGCCCCGCCGCGCCCGGCCGCGCCGCGATCGGCTCGGGGTTCCTGCTGGGCACCGTCTCGGGCTCGGGGGTCGCCACCACCGTCACCGTGGCGGCGCTCGCCTGGCCCATGCTCAAGCGCGCGGGCTATCCGCCCAACGTGGCGGGCGGGGTGCTCTCGGCCGCCGGCATCGGCGCGACGCTGTCGCCGCCGACGCTCGGCGCGGCGGCCTTCATCATCGCCGAGTTCCTCGACATCGAGTACCTGCACGTCCTCGTCTTCGCGATGATCCCGACGCTGCTCTACTACGTGTCGTGCTGGCTCATGATGGAGGCCGATTCCCGGCGCCTCGGGCTCAAGGCCACCCGCACCGCCCAGGAGACGCTCTGGGCCATCACGCAGCGGGGCTGGTACCACTTCTTCTCGCTGGGCGCGATCGCGGTGCTGCTGGCCCTCGGCGCTTCCTCCTTCATGGCGGTGTTCTGGTCGATCGCCATCGCCTTCTGCCTGTCCATGCTGCGGCCGGAATCCCGCCTCGTCACGGTGCCGGCCTTCGTCTTCGGCGTCGCGGTGGGCATCGGGCTGACCCTGTTCGGCATGAGCGCGCTCCCGCGCCAGCTCGGCCTGCACGAGCTCTTCGACGGGCGCGTCTCGGTGGGCCTGTTCTGGGCCATGGCGGCGGCGACCGCCTATTCGGGGGCGCAGTGGCTCGCGGCCAAGCGCGCGGGCCTGACGCCCGCCGAGGACACCTCGCGCATGATCGAGGCGCTCACCGGCGGCGCCCGCTCGACGCTGGGCATCGTCGCGACCTGCGCCTGCGCGGGCGTGATCGTGTCCATCGTGAACCTGTCGGGCGTCGGCCAGACCATCTCGACCATCATGGTCAACTGGGGCCAGGGCAACACCTTCCTGATCCTGCTGATGGCGGCCTTCGCGATGTGGATCCTGGGCCTCTCGGTGCCCGTGACGGCGAGCTACATCATCGCCGCCGTGATGCTGGTGCCGGCGCTCGTCTCGGTGGGGGTCCAGGCCCATGCCGCCCACATGTTCATGTTCTACTACGCGGTGCTCGCCGACGTCTCGCCGCCCACCGCGCTCGCGCCCTTCGCGGCGTCGGCCATCTGCGGCGGCGAGCCCTTCCGCACCACGCTGCAGGCCTGGAAGTACACGCTTCCGGCCTTCGTGGTGCCCTTCATGTTCTGCCTGTCGCCCGACGGCGCGCAGCTCCTCATCTACACCTCGCAGATGGTGGGGCCGAAGATGAACCTGATCGCGCCCGGCGGGATCGCGGACTGGGCCGCCATCACCTGGCTGACGCTCACCGCCTGCCTGTCGCTGCTGGGCTTCTGCGTGATGTTCACGGGCTTCGCCATCGCCCAGGCCAACTGGCCCGAGCGCATCCTGTGCCTCGCGGCGGGCTGCCTGCTCATCGGCTCGAGCCTGTGGGCCGACGCGGCGGGCTTCGCCGCCTTGAGCGCGGGCCTGGGGCTCCACTGGATGCGAGTGCGCGGGAGCCCAGCGGCGCGCCCGGCCTGACGGGTACCGGGCTCCCGGCGTTCCCTCCCGCGACCGCGCGTCTCGGCCGGCGTCGGCATGGGACGCTCACGTAGCCTGGCTTCCGGCCATGATTCACGTCCTCCGCGCGCCCGCCCGTCCATGCGTCCACCGGACGAAGGCCGGTCCTCGGGGCGGTAATGGTCCGCTAGGGCCGCACGCCTAGGATGCCTTCGAGCACGTGCGGAGGGGGACACCATGTCGGTCAGCGAGCGGGATGGCATTGCGGGCCCGGCGCCGGGCGGCGCCGACCGCCGCATCGTCGAGCTCGACGGGATCCGGGGGCTCATGACGATTCTCGTGGTGATCTCGCACTTCTTCGCTGAACTGCCCGGCGGCCACGCCGTCTTCGCCCACGGCTGGGTCGCGGTCACCATGTTCTTCGTGCTGAGCGGCTTCCTGGTGGGGCGGCTCATCCTCGAAAAGGGGCATCACGACAATTTCTACACCGTCTTTTACGTCCGCCGCTTCTGCCGGACGATTCCGATCTACGTCGTGTGCGTCCTGGGGAGCTTTCTCGTCTTCTCGCAGATGCCGGCGCGCTGGAGCGATTTCGACGCCGCCTTCCCGCTTTGGTCCTACCTGACCTTCTCCCAGAACTTCCTCATGATCTCGAGCGGAAGCATCGGGGCCTATTGGCTGGCGCCCACCTGGACCCTGACGGTCGAGGAGCATTTCTACCTCGTCGCCCCGGCGCTCATGCTGCTCACGCCGCGCCGGCATCTCGTCGCTGCCCTGATGGTCGCCATCCTGGCGGCTCTGGCGTTGCGCGCGCTTCTCATCGCGGGTGGCCTCTCGCCGATGGCGGGCCTGGTCCTGTTCCCCGCCCGGGCCGACCTGGTTATCGTCGGGCTCCTGGCGGCGGCGCTCCTGCTGCGCGGCGGCATCGCCTGGGAGCGGCTCGACGGGCTTCTGCGGGTCGCGCCGGTCCTCCTCCTGACGCTCGCGGCGGGGCTCGGCGCCGTCGTCGGCTCGAGCGGCGCCCTGTTCAAGGTGGTGGGCCCCCTGATCGTGGCGGTGGCCTGCGCGGCCTTCCTGCTCGCGGTCGTGCGCGGCGCGCCCGAGGCCAGGCGCTTCCGCTCGCCCGTGCTGCGCTTCTTCGGCTGGAGTTCCTACGCCGTCTACCTCACGCATCTGCCCATCTTCTGGCTGATGCACGGCCTCATCCTGGGTGAGAAGCCCGCCTTGGGAACCCCGGAGCAGTGGGCGGTCTCCCTCCTGGCCCTGCCGGTCTGCGCTCTGGCGGGGTGGGGGCTCACCCGCCTGGTCGAGGAGCCGATCTCGAATTACGGCCGGACCTGGACCTGGGGCAGCGCCTCGGCGGCCGGCGGAGCCCGGCGCGCCGTCGAGCCCCCGTCCGCGATGGTGCGGTGACACGCCGCCCTCACGCGTCGGCGGATCCGCGCGCGGCCCGGTAGAGCGTCACCTCGCCCAGGCCCTTGAGCGCGGCCGCGACCGGCCCGGTGAAGGCGGGATCGCCCGCGCGGCAGCTCTCGCGCGTCGCGGCCGACACCAGCACCTCGCCCGGCTCCGCCCGGTCTGCGATGCGGGCCGCGAGGTTGACCGTGGTGCCGAACACGTCGCCGTCGCGCTGCGCCACGGGCCCGGTGGCGAGGCCGGCGCGGGCCTGCGCGTCGCCCATCAGCGCGATCTCCGCCACCACCGCGAGGCAGGTCTCGATACCGTCGGCGGCGCGCTCGAACAGGAGCATCACCCCGTCGCCGAGCGACTTCACGAGCCGCCCGCGATGCTGGACGGCCGTCTCCTGCGCCAGGGCTTCCAGGGCCGCCGCCCGGTCGGCGGCGGCCGCGTCCCCCGTGACCTCGGCGAAGCGCGTGAAGCCCGTCAGGTCGACGAAGGCCACCGTCGGCGCGCCCTGCGCCGCCGCCTCGCCGCCCTGGATCGTCTCCTGGATCCGGGTCGCCACGTTGGCGAAGACCGCCTCCTCGAGGAAGCGGCGGTGCAGCAGGAGGGTGCTGCGGAAGCCCACCTCCTGCAGCGCCGCCCGGTGCTCGGCGCCGCGCACCAGCATGTCGGCATGCGAGCGTCCCTCGCCGAGAAGGCGCTCCTCGACCTCGACGCGGAACAGGTCGCGCATCACGGTGACCACGCGCCGCAGCGAATGGCCGAAGATCCGCACGGCCCGGATCAGGCTCTCCTCCGAGACGCCGATGTCCCGGGCCTGCGCGATGAGGGCGAGCAGCTCGCGGTCGTCCTCGCGCAGGACGGTGCCGCCGTCGAAGCCCGCAAAGCCCGCCGCGAGCCAGAGACGGCGGGCGAAGGCCTCCGGCATCCCCAGGGCGCCCAGGGTCTCGGCGACCGTCGCGCCGGACAGCATCACCGGCTCGGCGAGGAGCCCCGTGCCGAACCCCGCGGGCAGATCGCCCCGTCGCACCGCCTCGCCCAGGACGTCCGGGCCGAGCCCCGCCGCCTCCAGCGACTCGATCAGGCGCACGCGCATGACATCCCCGACCGCGTAGCCCTCCGGCCCCGGCACCAGGAGGCCGCAGGCTTCGAGCCGCTCCAGCCAAGCCTCCGCCACCCCGGCAAGGGCGGCGAGGCGGGATCGGGTGAGGGGATCGCTCATGGGACCGTTGTGACGCGGGTCCGGCCGTTGGGGAAGGGGCAGGGCCGCCATGCCCCGCCGGCGCGACGGGGAGGCGACCCGCGAGGCGCCGATTGAAAGCGCGCCCCTGCGGGCCTATACTGCCGCCATTCCCCTCACAGCGTGAGACGGTTTGCTCCGGTCCGACGACCGGGCCGGAGCGCAGACGATTTTTGGCCGGCGCCCGCGGCGCCCGCGCCCCTAACCCGAGAGGAGGCAGCCCGTGCAGCAGGGACCGCTGATGCCGAAGGCCACGGCCGTTTGGCTGGTGGAGAACACGTCGTTGTCGTTCGACCAGATCGCCGATTACTGCAAGCTCCACCCCCTCGAGGTGAAGGGCATCGCGGACGGCGAGGTCGCGGCGGGCATCAAGGGGCTCGACCCCGTCCTCACGGGCCAGCTCACGCGCGAGGAGATCGACCGCGTGCAGAAGGACCCGGAGGCGCGGCTCAAGATGGCCTCGCCCAAGGTGAAGCTCCCCGAGATGAAGCGCACCCGCAAGGGGCCGCGCTACACCCCCGTCTCGCGCCGCCACGACCGGCCGAACGCGATCCTCTGGCTGGTGCGCAACCATCCCGAGCTCAAGGACGCGCAGATCATGCGGCTCGTGGGCACCACCAAGACCACGATCCAGCAGGTTCGCGAGCGCACCCACTGGAACTCCGCGCAGCTCACCCCGATGGACCCGGTGACGCTGGGCCTGTGCTCGCAGATCGACCTCGACTTCGAGGTCCAGCGCGCCGCCAAGGACCGGCCGACCCCCGCCGCCGGCGAGGGCCAGACCCTGCTGCCGCCCGAGGTCTCGACCCTGCCGGACCAGGACGTCGACGCGGGCTCCCGCGACGACGAGCCCGGCCGCGTCCAGCCCGCGATGGACGTCAACTCCGTCTTCGCCAAGCTCAAGCAGCTCAAGCGCGCCGGCGACGAGGACGGGGACGAGTAGGACGAGCCGGGGGCCCGCCCGGGCCCCCGTCCGCTCAGTTGGCGCCCGCGCGCCGCTGCCGGCCCTGCTCCTGCAGGCGGCGCAGCTCCGCCATGGCGGCGCGGCAGCCCTCCGACATCTTGTCGACATGGCGCCTGAAGCAGGCCCCGCGGGCGCGGGGGCTGAGGTCGGGCCCGCAGGCGGCCTTCACGTCCGCCTCGCAGGCCTTCGTCGCGGTCTCGCGGGCCGGCCTCAGGGTCTCGCGCCCGGCCCGCCCGGCCGCGAGGCGCTCGCCCACGAAGGCGCGGCAGCCGGGCGCCAGCGCCGCTTCGTTGCGCCGCAAGCAGGCCGCGACGCGCCCCGTCGCCAGGGGCTCGGCCCCGCAGCGCTCCTTCAGGTCCGGCCCGCAGGCGTCGAGCACCGCCGCCACCGTCGGGACCGGCCGCCGCCCGGTCTCGGGCCGCGACGCCTCCTGGGCCGAGGCCGCGCCCAACCCGGCGGCGAACACAAAAGCCGCCGCCAGCCATCCCTTGCCCATCATCGCGATACCCTCCCCGGCGGCCCTTCGCCGCGCGGCGCCATTCTGGCGCGCAAGCCCAGGCCAGACAACCGGTAATCCGGCGTTCTCCACCCTCCGGTTGCAGAATCGCGTAACGGATCGCGCGAGGGCCGGCGGCTCAGGCCCCCACGCCCCGCGCCTTCAGCGCGTCGGCGATCTCGTCGAGCACCGTCGCGTCGTCGATGGTGGCCGGCATGGCCCAGGACTCGCCGTCGGCGATCTTCTTCATGGTGCCGCGCAGGATCTTGCCCGAGCGCGTCTTGGGGAGCCGGCCGACCGTGAGGGCCAGCTTGAAGGCCGCTACCGGGCCGATCCGGTCGCGCACCAGCCCCACCAGGTCCCGCTCCACCTCGACGGGCGAGCGCTCGACCCCGCTTTTCAGCACCACGAAGCCGCAGGGCACCTCGCCCTTGAGGCCGTCCTTGATGCCGATCACAGCGCATTCGGCCACGGCCGGATGGCTCGCCAGGACCTCCTCCATACCGCCCGTGGAGAGGCGGTGGCCCGCGACGTTGATGATGTCGTCGGTGCGACCCATGACGTAGACATAGCCGTCCGCGTCGAGGAAGCCCGCGTCAGAGGTGTTGTAATAGCCCGGAAAGGCCGTGGTGTAGCTCTCCCGGAAGCGCTCGTCCGCGTTCCACAGGGTCGGCAGGCAGCCCGGCGGCAGGGGGAGCCGAATCGCGATCGTGCCCATCGTGTCGGGGGGCACGGGCCTGCCGCCCTCGTCCAGCACCTGCACGTCGTAGCCCGGCATCGGCACGGTCGGCGAGCCGTGCTTCACGGGAAGCGCGCCCAGGCCCACGGGATTGCCCGCGATGGCCCAGCCCGTCTCGGTCTGCCACCAATGGTCGATCACCGGCACGCCGAGCCGCTCCTCCGCCCACCGTACCGTGTCGGGATCGGCGCGCTCGCCGGCCAGGAACAGGGTGCGGAAGCGCGACAGGTCGTATCGGCGCATCAGGAGGCCGTCCGGATCCTCCTTCTTGATCGCCCGGAAGGCGGTCGGCGCGGTGAAGAGCGCGACCGCGCCGTGCTGGGCGATGACCCGCCAGAAGGCGCCGGCGTCCGGCGTGCCTACCGGCTTGCCCTCGTAGAGCACCGTGGTGCAGCCGTGCAGGAGCGGGCCGTAGACGATGTAGGAGTGCCCCACCACCCAGCCCACGTCGGAGGCGCACCAATAGACCTCGCCGGGGGCGATCCCGTAGAGGCTCCGCATCGACCAGGCGAGCGCCACGAGATAGCCGCCGGTGTCGCGCACCACGCCCTTGGGCCGGCCGGTCGTCCCGGAGGTGTAGAGGACGTAGAGCGGGTCGGTCGCGGCCACCGGCGCGCAAGGCGCGCTCACCCCCCGTGCCCTCGCGTCCGCGACGGTGGCGGCCCAGTCCCGGTCGCGGCCCTCGACCAGGGGGGCTTGCGCCTGGGGCCGCTGCAGGATCAGGCAGGCCCCGACCGCGTGGTCGGCGAGGCGCAGGGCCTCGTCGAGGAGGGGCTTGTAGGGCACGACGCGGGCCGCCTCGATGCCGCAGGAGGCGGTGAGGATCACCTTGGGGCCCGCGTCCTCGATCCGGGTCGCGAGCTCCTTGGCCGCGAAGCCGCCGAACACCACGGAGTGGATCGCGCCGAGCCGCGCGCAGGCCAGCATGCCGACGAGCGCCTCCGGCACCATCGGCATGTAGAGGAGCACCCGGTCGCCCTTCGCGACGCCGAGGCCGGCCAGCACGCCCGCCAGGGCGGCGATCTCGTCGCGCAGTTCCGCATAGGCGATGGTCCGGGTCGTGCCCGTGACGGGGCTGTCGTAGATCACGGCGGGCTGCGCGCCGCGCCCGCCCTCGACGTGCCGGTCGACGGCGTTCCAGCAGGCGTTGAGCTCGCCGCCCGCAAACCAGCGGCCATAGGGGCCCGACGCGGGGTCGAACACCCGATCGGCCGGGCGGATCCAGTCGATGGCGCGGGCGGCCTCGCCCCAGAAGGCCTCCGGGTCGGCCATCGAGGCGGCGTAGGCCTGCGGGTAGCGGCTTGTCGTCGGGGCGTTCATGGGCGTCCTCCCTCCGGCGTCTGGCGGCACGCATTAACGTCCCGCTTGCGCCATGTCCTTGAGACTTTCCGACGAGCGGATGATAGAGGCCATTGAACCCGCTGCCCCGCGCATGATCAACGATCCCTTCTTCTACGCCGCGGCCGTCCCGGCCGTGATCCTCGTCGGCCTCGCCAAGGGGGGCTTCTCGGGGCTGGGGCTCCTGTCGCTGCCGCTCATGGCGCTGGTGGTCTCGCCCGTGCAGGCGGCCGCCATCATGCTGCCCATCCTGATGATCCAGGACGTGGTGACGGTCTGGGCCTATCGCCGAGCCTGGGACGGGACGAACCTGATGCGCCTCCTGCCGGGGGCGACGCTCGGCACGCTCGCGGGCTATCTGCTGGCCGCGAGGGTGTCGGACCACGCGGTGGAGCTCGTGATCGGGATCGTGTCCATCACGTTCGCGATCCGCCGCCTGGTGCTGGAGCGCGGCGGGCGCGTGCCGCCGCCGGCGCGGCCGGGCCGGCTGGCGGGCTGGTTCTGGGGGTCGGTCGCGGGTTTCACGAGCATGGTGGCCCATGCGGGCGGGCCGCCCTTCCAGGTCTATGTCATGCCCCAGCGCCTGCCCCGCGAGGTGTTCGTGGGCACGGGCGCGATGTTCTTCGCGATCATGAACTGGATCAAGGTGCCGCCCTACCTGGCGCTGGGGCAGTTCACGGCCGCGAACGTCTCGACCGCCCTCGCCCTCTTTCCCCTCGCCATCGTCGCGACCTGGGCCGGCGTGTGGCTGGTGCGGCGGGTGCCGACCAAGGGGTTCTACACGGCGGTCTATTGCCTGCTGGTTCTGGTGGGCGGGCGGCTCGTGTGGGAGGGCGCGAGGGGGCTCGTCGCCGGCTGAGGGCGCCTCCTGTCTCGCGAGCGGCGGGGCCGCGGAGGCTCAGGCCGCCGCGGGCACCGCGTCCCGCCCGACCCGGCGGCCCGTCGCGGGGTCGAACAGGTGCACGGCCGCCGGATCGACGGCGAGGCGCAGAGGGCGTCCGTCGTTCGCGACCCGCCCCGTCGCGGCCTGGACCACGAGCTCGGCCTCACCCGTGCGCCCGTGGAAGAGCTGGGTGGCGCCGAGCTCCTCGACGAAATCGACCGCGAAGGGCAGGCCGTCGGGTCCTTCCGTCACCTGGAGGTCCTCCGGGCGCAGGCCCACCTCGACGGAGCTGCCCGCCGCGAGGCTCGGCGCCATGTCGGTGGCGAAGAGGCGCGCGCCCGCGATCGCCACGCTGCCCGGGCCCTCGACGGTGCCGGGCAGGACGTTCATGGGCGGGGAGCCGATGAACGTGGCCACATACCGGGTCGCGGGACGGCGATAGACCTCGACGGGAGCCCCGACCTGCTCGACGGCGCCGGCATTCATCACCACGAGCTGGTCCGCCATGGTCATGGCCTCGACCTGGTCGTGGGTGACGTAGATCGAGGTCACGCCGAGCTGGCGCTGGAGCCGCTTGATCTCGACGCGCATCTGCACGCGCAGCTTGGCGTCGAGGTTGGACAGAGGCTCGTCGAAGAGGAAGACCTGGGGCTTGCGCACGATGGCGCGCCCCATGGCGACGCGCTGGCGCTGGCCGCCCGAGAGCTCGCGGGGGCGCCGCGTCAGGAAGGGCTCGATGGCGAGGATGCGCGCGGCCTCGCGCACGCGGGCGTCGATCTCCGGCTTCGGGGTGCGGCGGTTGCGCAGCCCATAGGCCATGTTGTCGTAGACGCTCATGTGGGGATAGAGCGCGTAGTTCTGGAACACCATGGCGATGTCGCGCTCGGAGGGCTCGTCGTCGTGCTGATGCAGAAGCTCTTCGTGCGCGGCCTCGTGGACAGCGAGAAATAAGGGCGCTCCCGCGCCGCGACAGGAACCGACCGA
>DASPJU010000314.1:0-2969 GCA_035628475.1 Salinarimonas sp.
CGCCGGGGCGGCCTATGGCCGGGGCGCCGGCGGCGCCGGGGCGGCCTGGGGCGCGGGCGCGGCGCCGATGGCGTCGTCGTGGAGAAAGCCCACGGCCGCGAGCTTGACGGGCTCCGGCACCACCCGGGGATGGAGGTCGGCGGCCCGCAGGGCCTCGTCGAGGTTCTTGAGGTCGTCGGACCGCCCGAAGATGCCGAACAGTCCGAGCGAGGATCGCGCTCGCGCCATGTGGTGCCGGTCCTCCCGCCGTCGCGTCCTACCTAAGGTCGCCGGGCCGTTCCGCCAGCCCCTCAGCTGCAGCGGATCATGGCGCGGCGGGCGGGCAGCTCGGCGGACATGGGCTCGAACGTGCCGGTCGCCGGATCGCGGACGAGGAGGCGGCCATCGGCGACGCCGAAATAGGCGCCGTGGAGCTGGAGCTTGCCCCGCTCCACGAGGGTGTGCACGCAGGGAAACGTCATCAGGTTCGCGAGGCTGAGCTCGACGGAGGCGAACTCGAGGCGGCGCAGGTAGCCGTCCTCGTCCCCGGGGCTGCGCGGCCCCAGCTGCGCCGCCGCTGGCGCGATCTGCGACATCCACCGGCCGATGAAGTCGCCCGGCGAGAGCGGCTCGCGCTCGTCCGCGAAGGCGCGGATGCCGCCGCAATGCTGGTGGCCCAGCACGACGATGTGCTTCACCCGCAGGGCCTGGATGCCGAACTCGAGCGCCGCGCTGGTGCCGTGCTGCGTGTCGCCGTGCGGCTCGTAGGGGGGCACGAGGTTGGAGACGTTGCGCACGACCAGGAGCTCGCCCGGCGCCGCGTCGAAGATCACCTCCGGCGACACCCGCGAGTCGACACAGCCGATCACCATGATCTCCGGCTTCTGGCCCGCCTCGGCCAGCATCTCGTAGCGCGCCCGCTCGCTCGCGAACCGCCCGTCCAGGAAGGCGCCGTAGCCCTGGCGCAATCGGTTCGGAAACATCCACGCCCTCGCTCGCTGCGGCCGCGTCGCCGCGGCCGGCCCTGCGGGAAGTCGCCAGGCCGGCGACGGTTCCTGCACGGCCGTTCTATCCACACAAATGCGTCGGAGATTCAAGGCCCGGCGTCCGCGGGCGGAGCTTAACCTCCCGTTATCCCCGCGGCCGGCGCAAATCACCACGAATTTTCGCGTAACCTTTGGTCAACTTGCGGATGAGACAGTCCGGCGCTCCTCGATGCCGGATGGATTTGATGACGATCGCTTCGACGACTTCCGGCGGTGCCGGGCAGCCCGCGCCCGCCGATCTCGGCTTCGGGGTGAGCCGCTCCCTTCTCTGGACGCTGGCGCTGCCCACATGCCTGGTGGTCGGCTTCCTCGTGACGGCGATCGGCTTCTACACCCCCCGCGCGGTCGTCGACGCCGCGATCGAGCAGGCGACGCTCAAGGGGGCCGAGACGGCGCAGCAGATGAAGACGCTGCGCTCGTTCTACTCCCAGCACGTGGTCTCCAAGGCCACGGGCGCCGGCACCAGGGCTGCCCCCGACTACAAGGGCGAGGCGAGCACGATCCCGGTTCCCACCACCTTCATCCTCGATGTCGCCGAAGCCTTCAGCACCGACGACCTGCGCGTGAGCCTCGTCAGCCCGTTCCCCTGGCCGACCCGCGACGGGCGCGCGCTGGACGCGTTCCAGAAGGAGGCCTGGGATCACCTCTCCCGCAGCCCGGGCGACCACTTCGTGCGCCGCGAGAAGGTCAGCGGGCGCGAGGTGCTGCGGGTGGCGGTCAGCGACAGCATGGATGCGAGCTGCGTGAGCTGCCACAACAGCCATCCTCAGTCGCCCAAGACCGACTGGAAGGTCGGCGACGTGCGCGGGCTCATCGAGGTCGTCCGTCCCATCGACGCCATCACGCGCGGCGCGCAGGACCTCTCCTGGGACCTCGTCGCCGGCATCGGGTTCGCCGGCGCGGGCCTGCTCGCGTTCCTCGTCATGATGGGGCGGCGCCTCATCCGGCCCCTGCGCGATCTCGCGGGTGCCATCACCCTCATCGCGCAGGGCCGCCATCGCGAGAAGCTGCCCCATCTCGAGCGGCGGGACGAGCTCGGCACGGTCGCCCGCGCGCTGGCCTTCCTGCAGCAGCAGACGAGCGAGCGCGCCCGGGCCGAGGCCCAGATCAGCCACATGGTGCACCACGACGCCCTCACGGGGCTGCCCAACCGCGTGCGCTTCCGCGAGGAGATGGACCGCGCCCTCGCGCGGGCGCGCCGGGGAGAGCCCTTCGCCGTGTTCTGCGTCGACCTGGACCACTTCAAGGCGGTCAACGACACCCTGGGGCATCCCGTGGGCGATGCGCTCCTGCGCGAGGTGGCGGGCCGCCTCAAGGCCTGCCTGCGCGACACCGACACGGTGGCGCGCCTCGGGGGCGACGAGTTCGCGATCCTCCAGGTCGGCGGCGAGCAGCCTCTCGGCGCCACGATGCTGGCCGAGCGCATCATCGAGTTCGTCAGCCAGCCCTACGACATCGCGGGCCATCAGGTGGTGATCGGCGCGAGCATCGGCATCGCCCTCGCGCCCACCGACGGCGACGACGCCGACCAGCTTCTCAAGAACGCCGACATGGCGCTCTACCGCTCGAAGAGCGACGGGCGCGGCGTGCATCGCTACTTCGAGCCCGAGATGGACGCGAAGATGCAGACCCGCCGCTCCCTGGAGCTCGACCTTCGCCGGGCGATGGTGAACGAGGAATTCGAGATCTATTACCAGCCGCTCGTCAGCCTGGTGGACAACGGCGTCTGCGGCTTCGAGGCGCTCCTGCGCTGGAAGCATCCGACGCGCGGCATGGTCTCGCCCGCCGACTTCATCCCCCTCGCGGAGGAGATCGGCGTGATCAGCCCCATCGGGGCATGGGTGCTCAAGCGCGCCTGTCAGGAGGCCTCCTCCTGGCCCTCCAAGGTGAAGGTCGCGGTGAACCTCTCGCCGGCGCAGTTCAAGAGCAAGACGCTGCTGCTCG
>DASPJU010000315.1:0-11953 GCA_035628475.1 Salinarimonas sp.
CGCAGGGCCCGCCCGATGCGGGTGTACTGGAAGAAGAAGGCGAGCGCCGCGATCATCAGCGAGGCGATGACCGCCGCCGCGATGTCGAGGTGCTGGAAGGTGACCCGCCCGCCCAGCATGCTCACGTCGGTGGCGCCGCGCGGCAGGAGGAGCTGGTCGGTGATCATCACCTTCGGGTTGCCGCCGAAGACCGATTCGCCGAACCCGATGAGGAAGTACGTGATCCCGAAGGTCGCCATGAAGAGGATGATGTCGGGCTGGTTCACGAGCGGGCGCAGCACCACCCGCTCCACCGTGACGGCGAGCAGGAACATCACCCCCAGCGTGAGGATCACGGCGAGCCAGGCCGGCACGCCCTTCTCGTGCAGGCCCACCAGGGTGAGGGCCGCGAACACCACCATGATCCCCTGGGCGAAGTTGAACACGCCCGAGGCCTTGAAGATGAGCACGAAGCCCAGCGCGATGAGCGCGTAGAGCACCCCCGCGACGAGGCCCTCCCAGACGGTCTGGACCAGGAGGTCCGGCGCGGTCACCATGGTGACGAAGGGATCGACCAGGACCTTGTCGAGGACGGAGCCGCGGGGGATCGCCCCCGCGCGGGCGAGCATCGCGACGACGGCGATCGCCAGGGCGGCGCCGCCGAGCCCGATCAGCCAGGAACGGGCGCGGTCGGAGAGGACGGGACGGCGGGCGAGGGTCGCTTCAGCCATGAACGATCGCCTTCAATGGGCCACGCCGAGATAGGCGTCGATGACGCGCTGGTCGCGCTTGACCTCGTCGGGGGTGCCGTCCGCGATCTTGCGGCCATATTCCAGCACCACGACCCGGTCCGAGAGGTCCATGACCACGCCCATGTCGTGCTCGATCAGCGCGATGGTGGTGCCGTATTGCTGGTTCACGTCGAGGATGAAGCGGGACATGTCCTCCTTCTCCTCGAGGTTCATGCCCGCCATGGGCTCGTCGAGCAGCAGGAGCTCGGGCTCCATGGCGAGCGCCCGCGCGAGCTCCACGCGCTTCTGCAGCCCGTAGGGCAGCTTGCCCACCGGGACCTTTCGGATGGCCTGGATCTGGAGGAAGTCGATGATGTCCTCCACGGCGCGCCGGTGCTCCACCTCCTCGCGCATGGCCGGGCCGTAGCGCAGGAGCTGCCAGAAGAAGCCCGAGCGCATCTTGAGCGAGCGCCCCGCCATGATGTTGTCGAGCGTCGTCATGCCCTTGAACAGGGCGACGTTCTGGAAGGTGCGGCCGATGCCCCCGCGCGCCGCCTCCACGGGCCGCATGCGCCGGCGCGTCTGCCCCTTGAAGGTGATGCGGCCCTCGCTCGGGTGATAGAACCCGTTGATGCAGTTGAGCATCGAGGTCTTGCCGGCGCCGTTGGGGCCGATGATGGCCCGGATCTCGCCCTTGCGGATGTCGAAGGACACGTCGGAGAGCGCCTTCACGCCGCCGAAGCGGAGCGACACGTTCTCGACGGCGAGCAGGCTGTCGCCCTTGACGATGACGGGATGATCGGGGGCTCTCATGGCGCGCCTCGCCCCCCTCCCCCTTGCGGGGAGGGGTTGGGGGTGGGGGTCGAAAAGTCGGAGCTGCTCATCGGAAGGGACGCACCCAGGCCGGTACAGCCCTGTTCCGGGGCGGGATCACTCGCGTCCCGACCCCCACCCCTAGCTCCTCCCCACAAGGGGGAGGGGGATTGCGGGAGCATCCTCATTCCGCCGCCTCCAGCATCCCGTCGCGGGGCGCTGTGATCGGATGGGGCTCCATGTCCCGCACCTTGACGCGCGCCGCGATCACGCCCTTGCGCCCGTCCTCGAAGGTGACCTCCGTGCGGATGTCGGCCTCGCGCGAGCCGTCGTAGAGCGCGCGGATGAGGGGCTCGTAGCGGTCCGCGATGAAGCCGCGGCGGACTTTCTGGGTGCGGGTGAGCTCGCCGTCGTCCGCGTCGAGCTCCTTGTGCAGGATCAGGAACCGGCGCACCTGCGCACCGCCCATGCGGGGCTCGCCCGCGAGCGACCGGTTCACCTCGTCGACGTGGCCCGCGATCATGTCGTAGACGAGGGGGTGGCCGGCAAGCTCCTGGTAGGAGGCGTAGGTCACGTTGTTGCGCTCGGCCCAGTTGCCCACCGCCGTGAGGTCGATGTTGATGAAGCAGGTGACGGCGTCGCGCTCGTTGCCGAAGGCGACCGCCTCCTTGATGTTGGGATAGAACTTCAGCTTGTTCTCGACATATTTCGGCGGGAACAGCGAGCCGTCCTTGAGCCGGCCCACGTCCTTGGCCCGGTCGATGATGTGCAGGTGGCCCGTGGGGTCGAAGAAGCCCGCGTCGCCCGAGCGCACGAAGCCGTCCGCCGTCTTGGTCTCGGCGGTCTTGGCCTCGTCCTTGTAGTAGCCCAGGAACACGCCCGGCGAGCGGTAGAGCACCTCGCCGTTGTCGTCGATGCGGATCTCGACCTGGGGCGCCGGCCGCCCGACCGTGTCGGCGCGGATCTCGCCGTCGGGCTGGAGCGTGACGTAGACGCTGGCTTCCGTCTGCCCGTAGAGCTGCTTCAGGTTGACGCCGATGGCGCGGTAGAAGCGGAAGATCTCCGGCCCGATCGCCTCGCCCGCCGTGTAGCCGACCTTGATGCCGGTGAGCCCGAAGCGGTTGCGCAGCGGCCCGTAGACCAGGACGTCGCCCAGCCGGTAGAGCAGGCGGTCCGTCATGCCCACCCGCTCGCCGTTGAGGATCGGCTCGCCGACCCGATTGGCGAGGTCGATGAAGTACTTGAAGAGGCGCCGCTTGAGCGCGCTGGCGTCCTCCATGCGCACCATGGTGAGGGTGAGCATGTTCTCGAACACGCGCGGCGGCGCGAAGGCGTAGGTCGTGCCGATCTCGCGCCGGTCCTCGACCACGGTGTCGGGGCTCTCGGGGCAGTTCACGGTGAGCCCGGCGATGATGGCCTGGGCGTAGGAGAAGATGTGGTCGCCCACCCAGGCGATGGGGAGATAGGCGATGATCTCGTCGCCCTCCTTCAGCCCGTCGAAGTCGCAGCCGATCCGCGCCGCCGAGATGACGTTGTCGTAGGACAGCATCACGCCCTTGGGGCGGCCCGTCGTGCCCGAGGTGTAGAGGATGATGGCGAGATCCGGTCCCGTGCTCGCCTCGAGCTCGCGCGCCAGCAGGTCGCGGGCGGAGGCGTCCCCCTGGAGGGTCTTGCGCCCCTCCTCGATCACCTCCTCGATGGGGTGCAGGTGGGTGTGGTCGTAGTCGCGCAGGCCCCGCTCCTCGTCGTAGAGGATATGGCGCAGGCTGGGCACCCGCTCCGCGATGGAGAGCAGCTTGTCGACCTGCTCCTGGTCCTGGACCGCCGCGTGGGTGACCTCGGCATGGTCGAGGACATAGGCCATCTCGTCGGCGACCGAATCCGCGTAGACCGGCACCGGGACCGCGCCCAGCCACTGGGCGGCCGCCATGGTCCAGTAGAGCCGCGGGCGGTTGTAGCCCACCACGGCGATCTTGCCGCCGCGCCGGAGGCCGAGCGCCGCCAGGCCCACCGCATAGGCGCGGACATGATCGTGGACCTCTTCCCAGGTCCACGATTGCCAGATGCCGAGATCCTTGTGCCGGATCGCCGTGCGCTGCGGGCGCTGACGCGCGTTGCGGGCGATCAGCTTCGGAAACGTGTCGTCGTCGCGCGGGGCTTGCGCCGTCACGGACCCTCCTCCCTGGCGGCGGGTGCGACCGTCCGCCGTTCCTCTCCGGATCGCGCGGGTTGTCCCGCGTCTTCTCCTTCGCGCCCGCCCGAGCGGGGCGACGCCGTCGGTAGTTGTACCGCCTAAAGCCGCGTCGGCAAGCCCCTAGTTTGTGCAGTCTTGCCCAGGCGAAGCCCGCAGGGATGAAAAGGCGGTGCGCAATCGCGCAGGCCCTCGCGGCGGGTGCGTCTGGTTGCGTTCATCTTCGGGCGCACCGGGGAGAGCAGGACAGTTGACTCCGTCAACCATTGCGGCGAGCCTCCTTCCGGGAGGGACCGGCATGAGCGACGCGACCATCGAGCGCACCCAGGCGGTGCGGCGCTTCACCCGCTTCTACACGAGGCGCCTGGGCGTGCTCGGGGAGACGCTGCTGGGCAGCGATCTCACCCTTGCGGAGGCCCGGGTGCTGTTCGAGCTCGCGACCCGCCCGGCGCCGACGGCGGGCGCGATCGCCGACGAGCTGGGGCTCGATCCCGGCTATCTCAGCCGGATCCTGCGCCGCTTCGCCGAGCGCGGCCTCGTCGTCCGTCGCCGCTCGCGGGCCGACGCCCGCCGGCAGGAGATCGCCCTGACCGAGCGGGGGCGGGCCGCCTTCGCGCCCCTGGACGAGGGGTCCCGCGCCCAGGTGTCGGCGCTGCTCGCGCGCCTGTCGGAGGCGGACCAGCATCGGCTGGTGGCCGCCATGGGCACGATCGAGGCGCTGCTGGGCGAAGGGGAGGGGGGCGCGGCGCCCTATCTTCTGCGTCCCCACCGCCCGGGCGACATCGGCTGGATCGTCCACCGCCACGGCGCGCTCTACGCGCAGGAATATGGCTGGGACGAAACCTTCGAGGCGCTGGTGGCCGAGATCGCGGCGGGCTTCGTGAAATCCTACGATCCCAAGCGCGAGCGCTGCTGGATCGCCGAGAAGGACGGCGAGATCGTGGGCTCGGTCATGCTGGTCAACGGGGGCGAGGGGGCCGCGAAGCTGCGCCTGCTCTACGTGGAGCCCCAGGCGCGGGGCCTCGGCATCGGGCGCCGCTTCGTCGACGAGGCGATCGCGTTTGCCCGCGCCGCCGGCTACCGGCGGATCACGCTGTGGACCAACGACGTGCTCGACGCGGCCCGGCGCATCTATGCCGGAGCGGGCTTCCGCCTGGTGGGAACCGAGCCCCACCGCAGCTTCGGCCAGGATCTCGTGGCCGAGACCTGGGAGCTCCCGCTCGAGTCGTGAGGCGCGGCTTGACGGGGGCGGAACCTGCACCCATTTCAGGCCCGCCACATTCAATGATAAGCTCTGCGCATGGCCGATAACCCCATTCCCCCGGTCGATCCGATCACGCCCCTGTCCCGCCTCGTCGGCACCACCCGCCATGTGAAGGCGTTCGATGCGCCGCCGCGCCCGGACGCCGCGATGCAGCGGCAATGGCAGGAGGCGCTGGCCCGCGAGCTCGCCAAGGCGAAGGCCGAGGCCGTGCGGCGGGAGGATCGCTCCATGCTGAGCCGCTGGCGCGAGGTGGCGCGCGCCCTGTGGCCGGTCCGCCCCCGCGCGGACGACAGGTCCGGCGGGTCGAAGGGGGGCTGAGCGGTCAGCTCGGGCCCGCGCCCGCCGCGAGCCCCAGGAGGAGCGACAGGCCGAGCACCGCCACGAAGGCGGCCGCCGCGAGCTCCAGGCCCGCCCCCGCGAGCGCCCCGTTCCCGCCGCGCCCGCCCGCGAGCCGCAGCGCCAGCCCCTTGGCGAAGACCGCGAGCGCCGCGATGGCGCCGGTGGTCAGTGCCGTGCCCAGCGCCATCGCCACGGTGGCGGCGATGCCGGCGGGCAGGAGCCCCTGCGAGAGCGTGAAGACCAGCACCACGATCGCGCCGGCGCAGGGGCGGATCCCCGCCGCGACCACGACGCCCGCGAGGTCGCGCCAGCGGGTCATCCGGTCGAGGGTCTCGGGCGGGGGCAGGTGGACGTGGTCGCAGGGCGCCGGCGGGTGCGCCTCGCCGCGCCGATGGGCCATCACGGCCATCACCCGCCCGGCCTTGCGCCAGGTGAGCGCCAGGCCCAGGGCCGCCACCGCCGCGAAGCTCGCCAGCTCCACCCCGTTCGTGACCCGGCCCATCGTGGCCGCGGTGCCCTTGAGCGCCACCGCCACCGCGCCCACCAGCGCCACCGCCACCAGGGCCTGGAGCAGCGCCGCCGCGAGGCTGAGGGCGAAGCCCTTGAGGAGCGCCCGCTCGCTCGCCACGAGATAGCCCGCGATCACCGCCTTGCCGTGGCCGGGGCCCGCCGCGTGGAACATGCCGTAGGCGAAGCCCAGGCCGAGCAGGGACCAAAGCGCGTCGCCGCTCCCCTTGAGGGCGAGCACGGCGCCCTGGAGCGCCCGGTAGAACCCGCCCTGCCAGGCGAGGATCAGGCCGGACAGGCCGCCCGCGGCGGGCGCCGCCTCGCGGGCCATGCCGAAGGGGCCGCGGGCGGGCGGAGGCGGGGAAGCGGCGCCCTGACCCAGCACCCAGGCGATCGCCGCCAGCGCCGCCGCGACCGCGCCCAGGGCCGCGAGCGCGAGCGCCAGGCGCCGGAGCGCGCGCCCCGACGGGCGCGAGGAAGCGAGGGAGGCGGACGCGGTCATGGGCAGGCGATCAGCGCGCGGTTGGCGAACTGCGCGCCGAAATCGGACGCCGCCGTGAGCGCGTCGAAGAAGCTCTCCGAGAGGTTCCTCGAGGCGCTGAGATCCGGGCCCTTGGCGCGGGTGATCGTGGTGGCGCAGCCGCGCGGGCCGTTGGCGAGCCGCACCGCGTCCTCGCCCTCGGCCAGGGCGAAGGACACGAAATAGGTGGGATCGAAGATCTCCAGGGAGACCACCTTCGGGCTCGCCGGGCTCTTCAGCGGGAGCAGGAAGGAGAGGACGGCCTTGCCCTCCTCGACTCGCATGGCGGGCTCGCGCGGCGTCTCGAAGGCCTGCTTGGCGCCCCCCGCCTTGAGGACGGTGAAATAGTCGAAGTCCGCCAGCGACGCGGTGTTGGTCTGCGCGAGCTCGGCGAGCTCGTCCGGCGTGAGCCGGCCGTCGCCGTTCCGGTCGAGGCCCTGCGTCACGAAGGCCGAGTAGGCCTCGTCGAAGGTCCAGGCATGGCGCACGCCCGTGACCCGCCCGTCTTGCCCGTAGGCGACCTCGGCCCGCGCCGTGATCCACACATGCGGGTGGGCGAGCGCGGGCCCGGCCGCGCAGGCTGCCATGAGGGCGAGCGCCCCCGCGATCCGAACCGTCATCGATGCCCCGTTCCTCGAAGAGCGCGGCCATTCTAGCGCGCCGCCGCGGCTCCCGCATCCTCCGGGAAGGCGGCGAAAGGGTGGCGCGGGCCGGCTCTCGTGGGCCCCCTTCATTGAAAGCCGCACCCGCAGGAGCTAGGTAAGCGGCGCCGGCATGGTCGGCCGCCCGCGCGAGCGGTCGCGTTGCCTGACATGGGCCGGGCCCCCTCGCCCGACGGCGCCCAGCGAGGACCCGATGCTCCAGCGGACGGCCTGACCCCATGACCGTGATGCCGAAGGGGCCGCCCCGGCCCCCGCAGGGCGAGACCGTGCCGGCCAGGCGCAGCCGCTGGCGCTGGCTCGGGCCGGCGGCCAGCGTGATCCTGTTCGGCGCGTCCCTCGTCGTGCTCTGGACCGTGGTCTCGGAGGTGGACGCGGCCGAGCTGCGCGCCGCCTTCACGGCCGCGAGCTCTCGCCAGATCGGCACCGCCTTCGCCTTCATGGCGCTGAGCTATCTCCTGCTCACCTGCTACGACGCCTTGGCGCTGCGCCAGCTCAAGCTCAAGATCCCGTACCGGACCACGGCTCTCGCCTCCTTCACGAGCTACGCGGTGAGCTTCAATCTCGGCTTTCCCCTGCTCACGGCCGGCACGGTGCGCTACTGGATCTACGCGCCCCGGGGGATGCCGGCGAGCCGGGTCGCGAGCCTCACGGTCATCGCGGGGCTCACCTTCTGGCTCGGCATGGGGCTCGTCTTCGGCTGGAGCATGATGCGGGAGGCCCACAGCCTCGCCTCGCTCAAGGGCACGCATCCCTATCTCAACCAGCTCATCGGCCTGGCGGCGGTGGGGGTGGTGCTGGGCTACGTGGCGTGGGTCGCCATGGGGCGCCGCTCCATGACCATCCAGGGCTGGCGCCTGGAGCTGCCCGGCTTCCGCCTCACCCTGGCGCAGGCGCTGATCGGGGCGGCGGACGTCTGCGCGGGCGCGGCCGTGCTCTACTGGCTCCTGCCCGCCTCCACGCCGATCGGCTACGAGGTCTTCCTCGCGGTCTACGTGCTGGCCGTGATGCTGGGGGTCGCGAGCCACGCGCCCGGCGGACTTGGCGTCTTCGAGGCCACGATCCTGCTGGCGCTGTCGGGGATGCCCCGGGAATCGGTGCTGGGCGCGCTGCTCCTGTACCGGCTCATCTACTACCTCCTGCCCTTCATCCTCGCCCTGGCGCTGCTGGGGGGCTACGAGATCCTGCGCCGGATGCGCACGGCCCGCCGGCTCATGGAGGCGCGCCACGATGGCGAGCGCTGAGCCGGGCCCGCCCGCCGCGGACCATCCGCGCGGGCGCCGCGCCTGGGGCGCCGCGCCCCGCGCAGGCTGGGCCGGGCTCTGGGGCCCGGCGGCCGCCGGGGCGGGGCTTCTGGCGGCCCTGGGGCTTGCGGGCCGCCTCGACCCCTGGACCGCGCTCGCCGTGGCGGCGGCCCTCGCCGCCGGAATCGCGCTCGGCCGACGCTCGGCGGCGCGGGCGGACCCGGCCGCGCCGGCGCCGGACCGGATCCAGGAGCGCCTCGCCGCGGAGGCGGTGCTCGAGACGATTCCCGATCCCGTGATCCTCGTCGACCGGCGCGCCCTCGTGGTCGAGGCCAACGGCGCCGCCCGGGCCCTGCTGCCGGCCTTGCGGGCGCGCCATCCGCTCTCCTTCGCCCTGCGCGACCCGGACGTGCTGGACGGGGTCGAGCGGGTCCTGCGCACGGGCGCCCCGGCGCGGGCCGAGCACGTGGAGCGCGTGCCGCCCGAGCGCGCCTTCGAGATCCAGATCGGCGCCCTCCCGGAGCGCGGCGGCGCGGGGCGGGGCGTCCTCCTGTTCTTCCGCGACCTCACGGCGGCGCGCCGGCTCGAGCACATGCGCGTCGATTTCGTGGCCAACGCCTCCCACGAGCTGCGCACGCCGCTCGCGACCCTGTCGGGCTTCATCGACACGCTCCAGGGACCCGCCCGCGACGACGCGCCGGCGCGGGAGCGCTTCCTCGCCATCATGCGCGAGCAGGCGGCGCGGATGACGCGCCTCATCGACGACCTGCTCTCGCTCTCGCGCATCGAGCTGCGCGCGCATGTGGCCCCCGACACCCCTGTCGCTCTCGACGAGATCGTGCGCCAGATCGTGGACGCGCTGTCCCCCATGGCGGCGGAGGCCGGCAGCCGGATCGAGCTCGCGGTGGGGGAGGGCCCCCACCTCGTCCTGGGCGACCGGGACGAGCTCCTGCGGGTCGTCGAGAACCTCGTCGAGAACGCGATCAAGTACGGGGGCGCCGGCGGGCCGGTCGCGGTGAGGGTGGAGCGCGAGGGCGGCGCGGTCGCGCTCGCGGTGGCGGATCGCGGGCCGGGCATCGCGCCGGAGCACCTGCCCCGCCTGACCGAGCGCTTCTACCGGGTCGACACGGCCACGAGCCGCGCCAAGGGCGGCACGGGGCTCGGCCTCGCCATCGTGAAGCACATCGTCAACCGGCATCGCGGCAGGCTCGACATCGCGAGCGTCCCGGGCGAGGGCGCCACCTTCAAGGTCAGCCTCCCGGCCCCGGCGGGCCCCGGCCGATGACGTGCCGTCATCCAGGTGTCACACGAGAGTCATAGACGAGCGCCACCGGCGGAGACCCCGCCGGGCGCTCCGTGCCGCGCGGCGCGACGAACGCCCGACGCGAGCGTTCGGCCGGCCACGGGCCCCGACGACATCAGGGAGACGTCTCGTGAACTTCAGGTCCATCTTCGCGGCGGCCGGCCTCGCGGCTGCGGTCCTCGCCGCCCCCGCCCACGCGCAGGAGGTCACCGGCGCCGGCGCCAGCTTCCCGGCGCCCGTCTATGCCAAGTGGGCCGAGGCCTACAAGGCCCAGGGCGGCGCCACGGTCAACTACCAGTCGATCGGCTCGGGCGGCGGCATCCGCCAGATCCGCGCCCGCACGGTGGTGTTCGGCGCCACCGACGCGCCCCTCTCGGGCGCCGACCTCGACAAGGACGGCCTCGTCCAGTTCCCGACCGTGCTCGGCGGCGTCGTGCCGGTGATCAACGTCCAGGGCGTCCAGACCCGCCAGCTGCGCCTCACGGGCGAGGTCCTCGCGGACATGTTCCGCGGCGAGATCAAGACCTGGAACGACAAGCGCATCGCCGAGCTCAATCCCGGCGTGACCCTGCCCGCGGCCAACATCACCCCCGTCTACCGCTCGGACGGCTCGGGCACGACCTCGATCTTCACCAGCTATCTCTCCGAGGTCTCCCCGGGCTGGAAGGACAAGCTCGGGGCCGGCACCACCGTGAACTGGCCCGTGGGCCAGGGCGGCAAGGGCAACGAGGGCGTGGCCGCCACGGTCAAGCAGGTCGTGAACTCGATCGGCTATGTCGAGTACGCCTATGCCAAGTCAAACAACATCCCCTACGCCCTGATGCGCAACCGCGACGGCGCCTTCGTCGAGCCCGACGCCGACACCTTCGCGGCCGCCGCCGAGGGCGCCGACTGGGGCGCGCAGCCCGGCTTCGGCATCTCGCTCACGAACCAGCCCGGCGCCAAGGCCTGGCCGATCACGGGCGCGACCTTCATCCTCATCCACAAGGAGCCCAAGGACCCGAAGGGCGCGGCCGAGGCCGTGAAGTTCTTCGAGTGGGCCTACAAGAACGGCGACAAGCTCGCCCTCGACCTCGAATATGTCCCGGTTCCGGACAGCCTCGTGGAGAAGGTGCGCAGCCAGGCGCTGTCGCAGATCAAGACGAACTGAGAACCGCCCTTTACGGCGCCGTCGATGCAGGTCAAAGGGAGCCGGCTCACGCCGGCTCCCCGTCAATCGAGGGGGGGCGGCTCGTGACCGCATTGGTAGAGAAAGCCATGGTCGGCGAACGACAGGCCCAGCCATCCCGCATGTCCCATGCCGGCTTCGACCGCGTCTTCCGCGTCGCGAGCCTCGCCAGCGCCCTCCTCGTGCTCGCGGTCCTGCTCGGCATCATCGGCTCGATGATCGTCGGCGGCTGGCCCGCCTTCCAGCATATGGGCCTGATCGAGTTCATCACGGGCTCGACCTGGGACATCAACCGCGACGTCTACGGCGCCTGGCCCGCCATCGCGGGCACGCTCGCCGCGGCCCTCATCGCCCTCGTGATCGGCGTGCCGATCTCGCTCGGCATCGCGATCTACCTTACCCAGTTCGCCCCGCGCTGGCTCAAGGGACCCGTGGGCGGCGCGGTCGAGCTCCTCGCCTCCGTGCCGAGCATCATCTACGGCATGTGGGGCCTGTTCGTCTTCGCGCCGATCGTGGCGAACTACGTCCAGACGCCCCTCAACAGCGTCGTCGAGGGCATCCCGATCGTCGGCACGATCCTCTATTCCCGCGTGCCCTCGGGCACCGGCATCATGACGGCGGGCGTCATCCTCGCGATCATGATCGTCCCCTTCGTGGCCTCGGTCACCCGCGACATGCTCGACCAGATCCCGAGCGTGCTGCGCGAGAGCGCCTACGGCATCGGCTGCACCACCTGGGAGGTGGTGCGCCACGTGCTCATCCCGCAGGCCGGGGTGTCGATCATCGGCGCCGTCATGCTGGGGCTCGGGCGCGCGCTGGGCGAGACCATGGCGGTGACCTTCGTGGTCGGCAACGCCAACCGCCTCACCTCGCTGTTCGACCCGGGCTCGACCATCGCCTCGCGCATCGCCAACGAGTTCAACGAGGCGCTCGGCCTCCAGCTCCACGCGCTGATCGCCCTGGGCTGCATCCTCTTCCTCGTCACGTTCTCGGTCCTGATCGTCGCGCGCTATCTCGTGTCGCGGGTCAAGGTCCATTGAGGCGCCCCATGACCTCCTCGACCCTCGGGACCTCCTCCACCGTCGCGGCGCCCGCCGCCGCCTGGGGGCGGGTGCGCCCGCAGCGCCGCCTGGCCGACCGCAGGCCGTTGGGGACGAGGCGCAGCATGTCCTCGGTGGTGCGCACGATCACGGGCGTGGCGATGATGGCGAGCGCCACCGCGCCGGCCCAGCCCG
>DASPJU010000316.1:0-5617 GCA_035628475.1 Salinarimonas sp.
GCGATTTCGGGCAGGACAGTGTAGTTCGAGAAGGTCGAACAGCCCATGTAGTGGAAGATGGGCTGGCCCTTGTAGCTGAATCGCGTCGTGCCGTCTGGCATCAGGCCCTTGCCCTGTGTGGCGCGGATGGCGGTGCAGAGATTGGTCTTGCGCGAGAGGCAGCTTTTGCACTGCCGGCATTCGGGCGTGTAGAGGGGGATCACGTGATCGCCGGGCTTGACGGAGGTCACGCCCGCCCCGACCTCGCGGACGATGCCGGCTCCCTCGTGGCCGAGGATCGCCGGAAAGCGGCCTTCCGAGTCGAGCCCTGAAAGGGTGTAGGCGTCGGTGTGGCAGACCCCCGTCGCCATGACCTCGACCAGCACCTCGCCCGCCTTCGGGCCGTCGATGTCGATCGTCTCGATGGTCAGCGGCTTGCCCGCTTCCCACGCCACCGCCGCCCTGGTCCGCATCGCCTCGCTCCCCTCCGGTCCCGGGGCCGTGCCCCGGGCATCGCTGGATTCGGCGAGAGGCTAGCCGGTCCGCCGCCGGGGGGCCAGAGACGACGGCCTCAGGCGACGCCCTGGATCGTCTCCTCCTTGGGCGTCCGGTGAACGCGCAGCGAGCGGAACTCGACGCCGATCTGATGCTGCTTGCGCCAGCGCACCTCCGCGTTGGCGCTCCAGTCCCGGCCGAAAATCGTGAGCTTGAACCGGTCGGGAACCCAGGTCGCGTCGCCGAAGCTCAGGCGCGCGCCGCCCTCCGAGAGGTCGCGCACCGAGCAGCTCATCACCATGCCGGCGGGCGTGACGATCTCGCCGCGAAGCAGGGTCTTCAGCCGGGTGCGCCTGCGCTGCTCGTTCATCGCTGGTTCCTCCTCGTGTGGACCCGATGATGAAAGCAGCCCCCTTTCAAGCTGACGTTACGGACGATCGTCGAACACTATGCGCTTCGACCGCGAAAAACTGCCGTCATTCATGTCGATTCTCGCGACGACACAGATGTTTCATGCCGGAACACGCTCTGTCTCGTTTTGGCGCGCGCTCCTGGTCGTGGGGCATTTTGAGCGACGACCCGGTCGCCGCTGGCGCGCTGGCGGCGCCCACGGGGCAGGGGCCGCACGAACGGGAGTTCGACCGGGATCGCTCGAGCGGCGCGCTGGCGCGAGCCGGGACGGGATGCTCCACGCCCCCGGGACGCCATGGTCAGCCTAGGGCCGCGAGGTCGGCGCGCGCCCCCGCGCAGACCGGCAGCGCCCGATCGATCCAGGGCCCGGCCGCGTCGACGGCGGCGTCGAGGTCACGCTCGGTCGCGAGGATCTCGTCCGGGATCGCCGCGAGCGAGGGATTCGCGCGAAGCGTCTCGGCGAGCGAGCCCGCTCCCGCGCGCACCCGGTCGGCGGCCGCCTCGACCGCGTCGTGCGCCGCCTCGCGGCCGATCGCGGCCGCAAGGCGGCCGGCGACCGCGTCGGCGAAGAGGAGCCCGCGGGTCAGCTGGAGATTGGCGCGCATGCGCGCGGCGTCGACCACCAGGCCCTCGGCGATCAGCCGAGCCTCGCGCAACGCGCCGCTCGCCAGCCCGAACAAGGCGGGGAGGGCGTGCCATTCGGCATGCCAGGCCCCCGCCGGACGCTCATGCGCCGCCACCATGGCATCGAGGAGCGTGCCGACATGCCCCTTGGCCGCGCTCGCGGCGGCGAGGATCACGGTGCAGCCGACCGGGTTGCGCTTGTGCGGCATCGCCGAGGAGCCGCCCCGCCCGGGCAGGTGCGGCTCGGCGACCTCGCCGACCTCCGTCGTCGCGAGATGGGCGACGTCGCCGGCGAGTTTCGCTAACGCCCCGAGGAGCGTCGCGAGCCATGTGCCCGCCTCCACCAGGGCGACGCGGCGCGTGTGCCAGGCGATCGGCGCCGCCTCGAGCCCCAGCTCGGCCGCGAAGGCCTCCACGACGGCCGGGCCGTGCCCACCCATGGCCGCGAACGTGCCGACGGGGCCCGAGAGCGACGGCGTGAGGGCGCGCCGGGCGACGTCCGGCAGGCGGGCCGCGACCTCGGCGAGGCCCGCCGCCCAGACCGCCGCCTTGAAGCCGAAGGTGACCGGTGCGGCGTGCTGGCCGTAGGTGCGGCCCGCGCAGGGCGTCGCGCGATGGGCTTGGGCCAGGCGCTCGAGGCCGAGAAGGACGGGGCTGAGGTCGCGTGCGACGAGCCTGAACGCAGCACGCATCTGCAGGACCAGCGCGGTGTCGAGGACGTCCTGCGTCGTCGCGCCCTTGTGCAGATGCGGCTCGAGCTCGGGAGGCAGGCGTGCCTGCAGCGCCTTGAGGAACGGGATGGTCGGCACCCCCGCGATCGCGGCGCGCCGGCCAATCGCCTCCGCGTCCAGGTCGCCGGCGCCGACCGCCGCGATGGCGTCGGCGAGGCTCGGCGGCACGAGCTCGAATTGCGCCTGAGCGCGTGCGAGCGCCGCCTCGGCCGCCAGCATGGCGGCAAGCCGCGCCTCGTCGGAGAAGACGGCGCGCATCGCGTCCGTGGCGAAGAGCGGGCCGGTGAGGCTGGAGTCGAGCGCCGAGAATGTCATGCCTGTGTCTAGCCCAAGCCGGGCCCGTCTTGAACCGCCAGGGGCGGCAG
This sequence comes from Salinarimonas sp., assembly GCA_035628475.1. GTDB lineage: Bacteria > Pseudomonadota > Alphaproteobacteria > Rhizobiales > Beijerinckiaceae > Salinarimonas_A. Next base: position 2,606 of record DASPJU010000316.1, read on the forward strand.
CGATATTCGCGAACTGCGGATGCGGAATTCGGGTCCGCGTCTCGGCCCAGGCTTCCCCGGCCAGGGCTTATAGTTCCATAATATATCTTATGCGAATTCCAGGTCCGCGCGCGCGAGGGGACGTTTGTCCGCCTCCCCCGGTGCACATCCCGCGCCTAACCCGCCCGCAAACCGCTGGCCAGCAGCTCCGCCAGTCGCCGCGCCGGCGGGTCGGCGAAGCGGCCGACGCGCACCGCGTCGACGGTCGCGGGCAGGTCCGGGAGATCGAGCGCGTCGAGCGCGGGTCCGATCGCCTCGTCGAGCCAGCTCGCGGTGCGGACGCCGACCGCGATGCCGGCCCGCACGGCCGCGCGCAGGCCTGCGGGGCTGGCGCTCGTCGCGGCGAGCCGATAGGGCCGGCCAGCGGCGTCGAGCGCCGCGATGCCCGCGTCGCGGAATCGGCACGGCGGGTCGAGGAGCGCCACGGGCAGCTCGCTTATCCCGGTCCGCAGCCCCGTCCGGGCGGACAGCCACAGCATCGGCCGCTCGATCCGCGCGACCGTCTCGCCGCCGGCCGCCGCGTCGTCGAGGACCGCCACGTCGAGCCCGCCCTCGGCCAGCGCCGCCCCCAGCTCGGCCGATCCCGCGATCCGCAGGTCGAGGCGCACGCCCGGGTGGCTCGTCGCAAAGGCGGCGAGCAGGTCGGGAAGAGCGGTCTCGGCGAGGTCCTGGATCGCACCGAGGCGAACGCTGCCGCTCGCCTGCGCGCCCGCCACGTCGAGCCAGGCGTCCCGATGCGCCTCGAGGATCCTGCGCCCGTGGCCCGCCAGCCGCCGGCCTGCATCGGTGAGCACGCGTCCCCGCCCCTCGGGCGCGAGCAGCGCCACGCCCAGATCGGCCTCCAGGCGCTGCATCTGCGCAGTCACGGCGGACGCCGTCCGGTTCACGGCCCGCGCGGCGCGGGTGAGCGATCCCGTATCGGCGAAGGCGACCAGGGTCCGCAGGAGGTCGGGATCGAGGGTTCTCATGCTTCGACGATATCGAATGTTCGCTTCAGGAACATTCGATTTTGTCGCACCGCCGGATAGGGCAATCTCGCTGACACACCAACAGGAGATGCCCCGATGCCGATGATCACCCTGACACTCTCCGGCAACCCCGATCCGGAGCGCAGCGCACGGCTCGCGCAGGCGGTCGCCGATCTCACCCAGCGCCATCTGCGCAAGGATCCCGCGGTGACGGCGGTCGCGGTCGCGGCCATCGACCCCGCTCGTTGGTTCATCGCCGGCAGGTCGCTCGCCGCCTGGGAGCGCGCGGCGTTCTGGCTCGACGTGAAGGTCACGGCGGGGACGAACACGAAGGGGGAGCTCGCCGCCTTCCAGGAGGCGGCCTTCGCGGCGCTGGAGCGCCTCCTCGGCCCGCTCCACCCGGAGAGCTATGTGCTGGTGCACGAGGTGCCGGCAGCGGCCTATGGCTATGGCGGGCTCACCCAGGAGCACCGCTTCGTCGCGAGCCGCCTCGCGCGAGCCGACGCGGCCTGAGGGGAGGGGCCGGTCCCCTGCCCTCCTCGGTCCCGCCCGTCAGCGCAGGAAGAACAGGATCGTCAGCCCCGCTCCCACCGCGATGACGCCCCAGCGGATGACTCCGACCGGCATGCGCCGGCCGAAGGCGACCCCCGCGAAGCCGCCGGCGAGCGAGGCACCGGCGACCACGACGGTCTCGGGCCAGCTTACGAGGCCCGCCGCCACGAACATCACGACGGCGCTGAGCTGGATGACCGTCGAGCAGACGTTCTTGGCGGCGTTGATGAGGTGGAAGTCGTCGCCCTCCGTGATGGCGAGCGCCGCCAGCATCACGATGCCCATGCCGGCGCCGAAGAACCCGCCATAGATCGACACGGCGAACTGAACCGAGAGCCCCGCCGCGACCTCGCCAGGGCCGGGCGCCCGCGCTGGCGCCAGCGCCTTGGCCGCGCGCACGATCCAGGGGCTCGCCGCGAACAGCAGCGTCGCCACGAGGAGCAGCCAGGGCACCACCAGGCGGAAGGCGTCGTTGCGGGTCTGGGTCAGGATCCAGGCGCCGAGCAGGCCGCCCACGAGGCTCACGGCCATGAGCAGCGTGAAGCGGCGCAGGTTCGCCGTGATCTCGCGCCGGTAGCTCCATGAGCTGGACAGGTTGCCCGGCGTCACCGCGACCGCGCTCGTCGCGTTGGCGACGACCGGCGGGAGCCCCGAGGCGACGAGAGCGCCGAAGGTGAAGAAGGTCCCTCCCCCGGCGAGCGCGTTCACGGCGCCCGCCGCGAAGCCCGCGGCGCCGAGGAGCGCGATGGTGGCCGGGTCGAGACTCATGACGCGAGCCCGCGCGTGGTCGGAATTGCGTGTCTCAAGACGGTCGGTGCCTTCCTGGTCAGCAGCTTGCCTCGTTAAGCGGCAATGGGGGCAACCCGCAATGGGCCGCTCGCGATCCCGGAATGGGCATGAGGGCACCACGCGCGCGCGCCGCGACAGCCTGCCCTATGGTCAAGGAACCCTTCCCTCCCGATATTTCAGAAAGTTCTGAAACTCCGGAATCGGGCCATGAACCTTCCCCCGCTCGTCCAGACCTTCGTGCTCCATTTCGGCGAGATGGGGTCCCGCTGGGGCATCAATCGCACGGTGGGGCAGATCTACGCCCTGCTCTACCTCTCGCCCGAGCCCCTCAACGCCGACGACATCGTCGAGCGGCTGGGCGTCTCGCGCTCGAACGTCAGCATGGGGCTGAAGGAGCTCCAGGCCTGGAACCTCGTACGCCTTCAGCACAGGCCCGGCGACCGGCGGGACTATTTCTCCACCCCCGACGACCTCTGGCAGATCGTGCGCACCCTCGTGGAGGAGCGCAAGAAGCGGGAGATCGACCCGACCCTCACCATGCTGCGCGAGGTGCTGATGCAATCGCCCGCCGGCGCGGACGAGATCCACGCCCAGGCGCGCATGCGCGAGATGCACGACCTCTTCGAGCTCCTGACCGGCTGGTACGCCGACATGCGCCGGCTCG
>DASPJU010000317.1:0-2827 GCA_035628475.1 Salinarimonas sp.
GCTCGCGGGAGGCCGGCCGGCCCGCGGCTTCCTGCTGCGGGAGGGCTTCGCGTCGTCGTTCAAGCGCACGGCCGGACGGCCGGCGGCAGATCGTCGCCCTGCATGTCCCGGGGGATCTGCCCGACCTGCCGAGCCTTCATCTGCGCACCCCTGACACCGGCATCGGCACGATCACGCCCTGTCGGGTCGGCTTCATCTATCTCGACGACCTGCGGGCGCTCTGCGCCCGGCCTGCGGGCCTCCGGGACGCGCCGTGGCGCGCGACCCTCGTCGAGGACGCCGTCGCGTGCGAGCGCATGCTCAGCCTCGGCCGGCGCAACGCCCATGCCCCGTGGCCCACCTGCCCTGCGAGCTCCTGCTGCGGCCGGGCGACGCGGGCCTCGTCCACGACGGCGCCTACGGCCTCCCGCTCCCCCCGGGCGAGACGGGCGACCTCCTGGGCCTGACGCCGGTCCGCGTGAGCCGCATCCTGAGGCAGTTGCGGGCCGAGGGGCTGATCCATTTCCAGCAGGGGTGCCTGCGGGTGCTGGACTGGGACGGGCTGCAGGCCGCGGCCGGGTTCGACCCGGACTATCTCCACCGGCCGGCGGAGGCGTTCGTCCCCTGACGCCGACCGCCCGGACGGTTCGCGCAGGGGACGCCATCCGTCACGGGCGAGCGGATGCGCGCGGCGATCCCGATGCGAGCGCCGCCCGGGAGCCCGCTCGGGCGCCGTCGACGCTCAGGGCGCCCGGACCGGTGAACACGAGCAGGAGGAAGACGAAGCAGTAGAGGATCGAGGCGTCGCCGCCGTTGAGCACGGGGTAGAGGTTGCGCGGGGCGTGGAACATCCAGTACGCGACGGCCATCTCGCCCGAGAGGATGAAGGCGATCGGTCGGGTCCAGAGCCCCAGCAGGATCAGGAGCCCGCCCCCGAGCTCCAGGATCGCCCCGATCCCGAACAGCGAGAGGAGCGGGGGCAGGCCGCTCGCCGGGGGAGCGGGAAACCCGAACAGCTTCTGCGTGCCGTGCAGCATGAAGATGAGCGCCGTGGCGATGCGCAGGGCCGCGAGGGCATAGGGGGCGTAACGATCAAGTCTTTCGGAGAGCATGGCATTCCTATCGAGGATGCGGCGCATGGTCCGCGGGGGCGAGGCATGCCACCAACGGGGCGAAGACGGCGGAAATGCGCCTGGGAGCTTGCAGCGGCGCCACGCATCGCGTGCAGATCCGAAAGGGACCGGTCCGAAGGGGTGAACCGGGGATCGACGATCGCAGCCGATCCGGGATCGACAGGGCGTCTCGCGCCGATGTGGCAACGGCCGCGCAAAGGCATAGAATGGGGTTCGGCTTCGGCGGCCCGCGCTCTGCCTGAAAGGTCCCGGTCGTGAGCAATCCCCTGATCCTCAAGCTCGGACGCCGCGACACGCTGTCGGACGAGGAGATGCGGGTGCTGGAGGGCGCTCCGGCCCGCACCATCGCCTACCGGGCGGACGAGGACATGGTGCGGGAGGGGGATCGTCCCATCGAGAGCAAGCTCCTCCTGAAGGGCTTCGCGGCGCGCTACAAGATCCTGGGCCGCGGCAAGCGCCAGATCACGCACATTCACGTGCCCGGCGATTTCGTGGACCTGCACAGCTTCACGCTCAAGCTCATGGACCACGACATCGTGGCCCTGAGCGACGCCGTGGTCGCGGCGGTGCCCCACGAGACCCTGCGCCGGATCACCGACGAGCACCCGCACCTCACCCGGCTCCTCTGGCTCAACACGGTCATCGACGGCGCCATCCATCGGCAGACCATCGTGGTCATCGGCCGGCAGGACGCGCGGGGACGGCTCGCCCATCTCGTCTGCGAGCTGTTCGTGCGGTTGGAGATCGTGGGGGAGACCGAGGGGTACCGCTTCGAGCTTCCCCTCACGCAGCCAGAGATCGGCGACGTGCTGGGTCTCTCGACGGTGCACGTCAACCGCACGCTTCAGGAACTGCGGAGCGACGGGCTCCTGACCTGGGAGCGAACGACCGTCGACATCCTGAACTGGGAGCGGCTGCGCAGGGTCGCCGAGTTCAATCCCGACTACCTCAACCTCGTGCACGAGCCTCGCTGAACCCTCGCCGGGCGCCGGAGCGCGGCGGCTCTCACCCGCCTCGGGCGCGCCCCTTGCGCGGCCGCAGGAGGTCGATCATGGGCAGGACGTGCAATCCGCCGGCCTCGAAGCCACCGTCCGAGTCCTCGACCTCGCCGGCGAGCCGGAGCCACTCCTCCTCGAGCGTCTCCCATTCCGATCTCGACGTCGCCGAGGAGGCGCACCGCGCGGCGTCGCGGCAGGCCTGCGCCTTGCGCCGGCACTCCCTGGACAGATCGCCGCTCACTCCTGATGTCCCCCAGCGCAGACCCGCATCGCATGGGCGCGGGTTCGTGCCATCAGGGCCCAGACCCGATGCGCGTGGCACGCCTTGATGGCCAGCGAGCCGCCCGCGTCGTAGCCGTCGTGCGTGAACCGCCGCGCCGCTCCCGACAGGGCGTCCGCAGCCCATTCGTGCTTGCGTGCCTGCTGCAGCAGCGTCCGTACCGTCTCGGCGCGTCGAGCGCGAACCTTCATCGGCAGAGTTCCCCATCTGTGGCGACTTAACGCATGTTATTAACCCACGGTCTCAGCGTGGCCGCAATTTTTTCCGGAGAGCGCGGACGATGTCCGATGACCTGACGATCCGCCCGCTCCCGACGGCCTGAAACGCTCCTCCCGGCAGGCCCAGGGCGCAGCTTGGCACGACGCGGGACGGTCAGCTGGGATCGCTCCGGCGGCGAACCGGTCCGGTCCGGGGGCTTCGCGGGGGCCTGACGACGA
>DASPJU010000318.1:0-3517 GCA_035628475.1 Salinarimonas sp.
CGCGCCGCGCCCCGGCCCGAGCCGCGCGCGCGACCGCCTCCGCCCGCACCGCTGACGCTGCCGCTTCGAGAAGGAGACCCCGATGGCCGCCTCGCCCATGCCCGTCGACACCCAGTCGGTCGCCGCCGACCAGCTCAAGGCTTTCATCGAGCGCATCGAACGCCTCGAGGAGGAGAAGGCCGGCATCAGCGGCGACATCAAGGACGTCTATGCCGAGGCCAAGGGCACCGGCTTCGACACCAAGGTGCTGCGCAAGATCATCGCCCTGCGCAAGCGCGACCATGCCGAGCGCCAGGAGGAGGAGGCGATCCTCGAGCTCTACATGCAGGCCCTGGGGATGGCGTAGGGGGCTGCGCCCTCACCCCACCCGCCGCGCGCTCACGTGCTCGATGAAGGCGCGCAGCTTCGGCATGACCTGGTGGCGGGCCGGAAAATAGAGGAAGAAGCCCGGCGTCTCGGGGAGGAAGGGCTCCAGCACGGTCTCCAGCACGCCCGCCTCGCGGAGCGGCCGGGCGACCGGCTCCAGGGTGTAGGCGAGACCCAGACCCATGGCGGCGGCGGCCATCATGGCTCCGGATTCGTTGACGATCACGGGGCCGTCCACCGCCACCGCGACCTCCCGGCCCGCCTCCTCGAACTCCCAGCGATAGAGCCCGCCCCGGGCGCCCTGGCGGAAGTTGATGCAAGCGTGGTCCTTGAGGTCGCGCGGATGCGCCGGCCGGCCCCGCCGGGCGAGATAATCCGGCGACCCCACCACCGCCAGGCGGAAGGGCGGGGTGAGGCGCAGGGCCACCATGTCGGCCTCGACGAACTCGCCCAGGCGGATGCCGGCGTCGAACCCGTCCTCGACGATGTTGGCGAAGCGGTCGTCCACGTAGATTTCGACCTGCACGCCGGGATGGGCCGCGCAGAACGAGGCGAGCACCGGCTCGATCACCGCCCCGAGCGCCACGTAGGGCACGTTGAGGCGCAAGAGCCCGCTCGGCCGCCCGCCGAGATCCGCGGCCTCCTCGAGGGCCGCCCGGATCTCCGCCACGGCGGGGCGCGCCCGCTCCAGGAAGCGCCGCCCGGCCTCGGTGAGGGCCACGTCGCGGGTCGTGCGGGCGAGCAGCGCCACCCCGGCACGGGCCTCCAGCGCCCGCACGGTCTGGCTCACCGCCGAGGGCGTGACGCCGAGGTCCCGCGCCGCGGCCGTGAACGAACGTCGCTCCGCCACCCGCAGGAAGGCGATCAGGCCGTCCAGATCGGCGCGTTGCATTGTGAAGCCCTACTGAAAAGTTCGTGCACATTACAACGGATTATCGCGGAAGCCAGGGGGATCTAGCTTCATCCTCGCAAGCCCGATCACGGGCCTCCGAGGAGAACGACGATGACCGATGACACCCGCCGCACCTTCATCCGCGCCGGCCTCGCCGCCGGCTTCGGCGTCGCGGCCGCCGCTTCCGCCCGGGCCCAGGCGCCCGCGCCCTCCGGCATGCTCGCCGGCAAGGTGGCGCTGATCACCGGCGCGACCTCCGGGATCGGGCGGGTCACGGCCGAGCTCTTCGCCCGGGAGGGCGCCCGGGTCGCCTTCTGCGGCCGCCGCGAGGCGTTGGGACGCGAGGTCGAGGCGGGGATCCGCGCCGCCGGGGGCGAGGCGCTGTTCGTCCGCGCGGACGTGCGCCGGGAGGCCGAGGTGGCGGCCTTCGTCGAGGCGACGGTGCGTGCTTTCGGCCGGCTCGACATCGCCTTCAACAATGCCGGCACCGACAAGCCCCCGGCCCCCATCGCGGCGACCGACACGGACGCCTTCGACGACCTCGTCAGCACCAACCTGCGTGGGGTGTTCCTCGCCATGAAGCACGAGATCCCCCACCTGGTGCGCAGCCGCGGCGCCATCGTCAACATGGCCTCGATCGGCGGACGGCACGCCTTTCCCAACATCGTCGGCTACGGCGCCGCCAAGGCCGCCGTGATCCACATGACCCGCGCCGCAGCGCAGGAGGTCGGGCGCGACGTGCGGGTCAACGCGGTGGCGCCCGGTGCCATCGAGACCGACATGCTCGAGCGCGTGCGCCGGCAATGGGGCGTGACCACCGAGCAGCTCGTCGCCCCCTATCCCATGCGGCGCGCCGGCACCCCGGACGAGGTCGCGCGCACCGTTCTCTGGCTGGCGAGCCCGGCCGCTTCCTACGTGTCCGGCCAAGTGGTCGGCGTCGACGGCGGCGATCTCGCCTGATCCCCGACATCCTCCCGCGCCACAGGAGATCCCCATGTCCAAGGTCTGGTTCATCACGGGCGCCTCGAGCGGCTTCGGCCTGGCGCTCGCCCGCGCGGTCCTCGCCCGGGGCGACCGGGCGGTGGTCGCCGCCCGCCGCATCGACGCGCTGCGGGCGCTGGCGGCCCCCTATCCCGAGACGGCGCTGCCCGTGGCCCTCGACGTCACCGACGCGGATGCCCGCGAGCGCGCCGTGGCGGAGGCACTGGCCCGGTTCGGGCGCGTCGACGTCCTGGCCAACATCGCGGGGCGGGGGTCGCTCGGTGCCGCCGAGGAATTCTCGCCCGAGGAGCTGCGCCAGCAGATGGAGGTGAACTTCTTTTCCGCCGCCGAGCTGACCCGCGCCGTGCTCCCCGCCATGCGGGCGCAGGGCTCCGGCCACGTCCTCCAGCTCACCAGCATCGGCGGCCTCGCCTCCTTCCCGGCCTTCTCGGCCTATTGCGCCTCGAAATACGCGCTCGAGGGCTGGAGCGAGGCGCTCGCGGGAGAGGTGGGGCCCTTCGGCATCCGGGTCACCATCGTCGAGCCCGGCGCATTCCGCACGGAGTTCGCCGGCGACGTCAACATGCGCCCGGCCCGGCGCGTCGAGGCCTATCGGGCGGTGATCGAGCCCGTGGAGCGCTATCTCTACGGCTCGGCCGGTGGGCAGCCCGGCGATCCGGCGCGGGCCGCCGACGCCATGATCGCGGCGGTCGAGAGCGCGGCGCCGCCCCTGCGCCTTCTCCTGGGCGTCGACGCGATCGGCCTGTGGGAGACGAAGCGCGACGCGGTCGAGGCCGATCTGGCGGCCTGGCGGAGCGTGGGCGAGGGCACCGCCTTCCCCGGCGCCGTCGTGGCTCCCGTGGGCGGGTGAGGGCACCGCCTTCCCCGGTGCCGTCGTGGCTCCCGTAGGCGAGCGAGGGCGGGTTGGACTTGGGCGGGCGCGGCCATAGATGGTGCTGGACCAACCCCCGGAGCCCCCATGCCCGAGCCGCTCGCCGCGCCCGTCCTCGACCAGCTCTTCCGCGAGGCCCGCACCTTCAGCCGCTTCACGGACCGGCCCGTGGACGACGCGACCCTGCGGGCGGTGGCCGACCTCATGAAGATGGGGCCGACCAGCGCCAACGCATCGCCGGCCCGCATCGTCTTCGTGAAGAGTCCCGAGGCCAAGGAGCGCCTGCGCCCGCACCTGTCCGAGGGCAACCGCGAGAAGACCATGCGGGCGCCCGTCACGGCGGTGGTGGGCTGGGACACGGAATTCTACGACAAGCTCGATTTTCT
>DASPJU010000319.1:0-3711 GCA_035628475.1 Salinarimonas sp.
ACCGCCGCCGGCTCCGATCCGGCCGGCATGCGCACGCGGGCCCGCCGAGAGGGCAACGGCTACGTCCTCGACGGCGCCAAGCTCTACATCACGAGCGCCGAATATGCGGGCCTGTTCGTGGTCTGGGCCGTGACGGAGCCGGACGCGCCCAAGGGCAAGGGGATCTCCTGCTTCCTGGTCGAGGCGGGCACGCCGGGCCTCGTGATCGGCAAGGCCGAGAAGAAGATGGGCCAGACGGGGTCGGCCACCAACGTGGTGCATTTCGACGGCTGCCGCGTCACCGCCGACGCCCTCATGGGTCCCGAGAACGGGGGCTTCCGCACGGCGGTGGCGGAGCTCGCGGGCGGGCGCATCGGGGTCGCCGCGATCTCGCTGGGCATCGCCCGCGCCGCCATGGACGCGGCCAAGTCCTACATCAAGGAGCGCCGCCAGTTCGGTCAGTCCATCGCGGATCTCCAGGGGCCGCAATGGATGGTGGCGGACCGGGAGGTCGACCTCGAGGCGGCGCGCCTCCTCATCCTCCAGGCCGCGCATCTGAAGGACCGAGGCCTGCCCTTCGCCAAGGCAGCCTCCATGGCGAAGCTCTTCGCCTCGGAGGCCGCGCATCGCTGCACCGACACCGCGATCCAGCTCCACGGCGGCGCCGGCTATTGCCGCGACTATCCGGTCGAGCGCTACGCCCGCGACGCCCGGATCACCCGCATCTACGAGGGCACCTCCGAGATCCAGCGCCTGATCATCGCCCGCGAGACCCTGAAGGCCGTGGCGTGACTCCCCTCTCCGGGACGGGAGAGAGGAGGGCGCGTTACAGGACCGCCAGGCTTCGCTCCTGCCTCCCGCCCCGATCGTCGCAGCCCCGAACCCGCCCGCCCCGGCGCCGTTCCTTGACCGACGTCCCGGAGCCCCCATGAGCACCTACCGCCTCGACAAGCTCTTCGCGCCCACCTCCGTCGTGCTCGTGGGGGCGAGCCCCAAGGAGGGGTCGCTCGGGCGGCGCATCCTCACGAACCTGCGCGAGGCGGGGTTCCCCGGCCGCATCCACCTCGTGAACCCGCGGCACGCCGCGATCGACGGCCTGCCCTGCCTATCTCGGATCGAGGATCTGCCCGGCGCGCCCGACCTGATGATCGTGGCGGTGCCGCCGGCCGCCGTGCCTGGCGTCGTGGAGGCGGCGGGTGCCAAGGGCATCGCTGCGGCGATCGTGGTCACGGCGGGCCTCGGCCATGGGCCGGGCTCGCTCGCGGCGAAGGTCCTCGAGGCGGCGCGCCGGCATGGCCTGCGCATCGTCGGGCCCAACTGCCTCGGCGTCATCGCGCCCCATGCGCGGCTCAACGCGAGCTTCGCGGCGCGCAACGCGCCTGCGGGCGACCTCGCGCTGATCTCCCAGTCGGGCGCCATCGCGGCGGGGCTCGTCGAGTGGGCGGCCAAGCGCCATGTGGGCTTCTCGGCGGTGGTGTCGCTGGGCGACAAGACGGAGGTCGATTTCGGCGACTGCCTCGACTATTTCGCCCAGGACCGCGCGACGCGGGCGATCCTGCTCTACGTCGAGTCGATCCACACGGCGCGCAAGTTCATGTCGGCGGCGCGGATCGCGGCGCGGGCCAAGCCCGTCGTGGTGATCAAGTCGGGCCGCCACGCGCTGGGAGCCCGCGCGGCCGCCACCCATACGGGCGCGCTGGCGGGCTCGGACGAGGTCTACGGGGCCGCCTTCCGCCGGGCGGGCCTGCTGCGGGTCGTGGACCTCGACGAGCTCTTCGCGGCGGCCGAGACGCTGGGGCGCCAGAAGCCTTTCGCGGGCAAGCGCCTTGCGATCCTCACCAATGGGGGCGGGGTGGGCGTGCTCGCGGTGGACCGCCTCGTCGATCTCGGCGGCACGCTGGCAGGCGTGTCGGAGGGAACCCTGGCAGCCCTCGACGCGATCCTGCCGCCCACCTGGTCGCACGGGAACCCCGTCGACATCATCGGCGACGCGGATGCGGGCCGCTACGCGACGTCGCTCGAGGCGCTGCTGCGGGACGAGGCCAACGACGCGGTGCTCGTCATGAACGTGCCCACCGCCATGGCGAGCGCGACGGAGGCCGCCGAGGCCGTGGTCGAGACCGTGCGCCGCGACCGGGCCGCCGGCTACCGCAGGAAGCCGGTCTTCGCGGTCTGGCTCGGGGAGGACGAGCGCGCGGCCCGCGCCTTCGAGGCGGCTGGGATCCCGCACTACGCCACCGAAGCCGAGGCCGTGCAGGGCTTCATGCACCTCGTGCGCTACCGCGAGGCGCAGGACGCCCTCATGGAGACCCCCGACAGCCTGCCCCAGGACTTCGCGCCCGACGTCGCGACCGCGCGCGGCATCGTCGGCACGGCGGTGGAGGAGGGGCGGCAATGGCTCGACCCGATCGAGGTCTGCCGCCTGCTCGCCGCGTACGACATCCCCAACGCCCCCGTGTCCCTCGCCCGCACGCCGGACGAGGCCGCCGAGGCCGCGCGGCCCCATACCTCCGCCGGGGGCACGGTGGCGGTGAAGATCCTCTCCCCCGACATCGTCCACAAGTCCGACATCGGCGGCGTGATGCTCGACATCACCACCGAGGACGGCGCCCGGGAGGCGGCGGCCGCGATCCTGGAGCGGGCCGCGCGCCTCAAGCCCGAGGCGCGCATTACGGGGGTCACGGTCCAGCCCATGATCCGCCGGCCCAAGGCCCGCGAGCTCATCCTGGGGCTCGCCGACGACCCGACCTTCGGGCCCGTGATCGTGTTCGGGCGCGGGGGGACGGCCGTGGAGGTGATCAACGACAAGGCCCTGGCGCTGCCGCCCCTCGACATGAACCTCGCGGCGGGCCTCGTCGCCCGCACCCGGGTCTCGCGCATCCTCAAGGCTTATCGCGACGTGCCCGCCGCCGACGAGCGGGCGATCCAGCTCGTGCTCGTCAAGCTCGCGCAGCTCGCCGCCGACATCCCGGAGATCCGCGAGCTCGACATCAACCCCTTCCTCGCGGACCGGGAGGGGGTCATCGCGGTGGACGCTCGGGTCGCGGTGGCGCCCGTGGAGGGCCGCAAGGGGCGCGGCCATCCGCGGTTTTCCGTGCGGCCCTATCCGCGCGAGTGGGAGCGCAAAGTGACCTCGCGCGACGGGCGCGAGGTCTTCGTCCGCCCGGTGCGGCCCGAGGACGAGGGCCTGTTCCTCGAGTTCTTCCAGCACGTGAGCAGCGAGGATCTGCGGCTGCGCTTCTTCGCGCCGATCCGCGATTTCAGCCACGCCTTTCTGGCGCGCCTCATCCAGATCGACTACGCGCGAGCCATCGCCTTCGTGGCGATCGAGGCGCGAACCGGGGCCATGATGGGCGCGGTGCGCCTCCACGCCGACGCGAATCACGAGACCGGCGAATACGCCATCCTGGTGCGGTCGGATCTCAAGGGGATCGGCATCGGCTGGGAGCTGATGTGCCTGATGATCGAATGGGCGAAGGCCGAAGGGCTTTCAAAGATCGAGGGTCAGGTGCTGCGCGAGAACACCATCATGCTCGACATGTGCCGCCGCCTCGGCTTCGCGGTCCGGCCCGATGCGGGCGATCCCGATATCATGGACGTGACCTTGCCGATCGCCACCATCGACCCCGAGCGGCTGCGGGGCTGAAGCCTCAACGCAGCCGCCTGAACAGACCGGGATGGTCGAGCACGAGGCCGTCGTGGTCGACCGGCAGGTCGGCTGTAAATCCCGTC
>DASPJU010000320.1:0-3161 GCA_035628475.1 Salinarimonas sp.
GCGGGGCGGGCGTGCCCCGACGAGCGGCGGGACGCGCGCCTTGCCGGCGACGAGCCTGTGGGAGATCGGCCACCGCCACCCTTCTCAGATGGGCGCCAAGACCGTAGATTAGGTCCGAGGAAAGGATGGATCCATGGCCAAGCCCGGACAGCATGTCGTGCCGAACGGCAATCGGTGGAGCGTGCGCAAGGCCGGCGCTGCAAGGGCGTCCGGCACGTTCACGACGCAGGAGGAGGCGATCAGCCGGGCGAAGGAGATCGCTCGAAGCCAGGGAACGGAGCTTTTCATTCACGGTCGTGACGGCCGCATCCGTGAGCGCAATTCCTATGGTCGCGATCCCCTGCCCCCGAAGGGCTAGTTCATGGCGGAGGCGACTTTTGAGCGGTCCGTCTTCATCAATTGCCCGTTCGACTCCGATTATTCCGCAATCCTTCAAGCCATTCTCTTCTGCATCGTCGACCTTGGGTTTTTCCCGAGGATAGCGACGGAGCGAAACGACTCGGCGGAGAGCCGTCTCGAAAAAATCTGCAGCCTTGTCGAAGCATGCCGCTTTTCGATCCACGACTTGAGTCGTGCTCAGGCCAGCAAAAAGGGCGAGTACTACCGGCTCAACATGCCCTTCGAGCTTGGGATCGACTATGGATTCCGTCGGTACTCCGGCGCAGGCGGGAACCGGAAGCGTATTCTCATCCTGGAGGAGAAGCCTTACCGTTATCGTATAGCCCTGTCGGATCTCTCAGGCTGCGATGTCGAAAACCATGGCGCGGATTTTCAAGTCGCGATCCGCAAGGTCCGCAATTGGCTCGTCAGCGAAGCGGGGATCGCGGCGGTCGCCAGCACTCGGATTGTGACCCGATACACGGACTTCCAAGGGTGGTACTACGAGCGGCAGCTTCAACAGGGGTTCTCGGACGAGGACATTAAGGATTATCCTACCAAGGAGCTGATGGATGCGATGATGGAGTGGGTGGAGATTGGGCGGCCAATTCTGGCTGAGGAACCCTAATGGGCGCCCGCTGAGCGTTCCCTGAAATGCGGATCGACCCGTCGCCTCCGAATGCGGACTTGTCCCATGCCCTTCGCCCTCGATTCGCGCCTCGCCGCCGACACCGTGCCCGTCGGCGACCTGGCGCTGTGCTCCGTCCTCCTCATGAACGACGCCCGCTTCCCATGGCTGATCCTGGTGCCGCGCCGGGAGGGGCTGAGCGAGGTGACCGACCTGTCCGAGGAGGACGCGGCGGCGCTGATGGAGGAGATCCGCGTCGCGACCCGGGTGATGCTCGACCTCTCGCGGCCCGACAAGGTGAACGTGGGCGCGCTGGGCAACGTCGTGGCGCAGCTCCACGTCCACGTGGTCGGGCGCTTCCGCTCCGATCCGGCCTGGCCCGGCCCGGTCTGGGGCTTCGAGGCCCGCAAGCCCTATCCCGACCACGCGCTCGCCGCCCTCGTCGAGCGCGCCGGCGCCCTCTTCGCAACGGCCTGACCCATGCCCCCGCCCCTCGGCTTCGTCACCAATCCCCTCGACCGTCAGAGCGCCGAGCGCCCGGGGCTCTCGCTCGATGCCGTGAAGGCCGATCCCCGGGCCCGCGCGGTGCTGATCGCCGGCGAGGTCCCGATCCTGGCGGAGGCGGCCGGCGGGCCGACCGCGCTCCTGCCCGTCGCGGCCCTGGACCGGGCCGGCGCGCTCAAGGAGCACGCGATCCTAGGGCTCCTCGCGGGCGCGCCGGTGCTCGCCGTGCTCGCCGCGCCGGAGGCCGCGGAGGCCTATCGCGACGATCCCGCCTTCCGGGTTCAGGACCTGCGCTCGCTCGCCATGGGGAGCGTCCTGCCGCCCGAGGAGCTCGGCATCCTGGCCGAGGCCAAGGCGCTCATGCACTGGCACGACCGCCACCGCTTCTGCGCCAATTGCGGGACGCCCACCGCCCCGACTGCGGGCGGCTTCCGCCGCGACTGCGGCGCCTGCGGCGTCCAGCACTTCCCCCGCACCGACCCCGTGGTCATCATGCTGATCGCGCATGGCGAGCACATCCTGCTGGGGCGCCAGTCGCGCTTTCCCCCGGGGATGTATTCGTGCCTCGCGGGCTTCGTGGAGCCCGGCGAGACGATCGAGGACGCGGTGCGCCGCGAGACCTTCGAGGAGGCGGGCGTGCGCGTCGGCGCGGTGCGCTACGCCGCCTCGCAGCCCTGGCCCTTCCCGATGTCGCTCATGATCGGCTGCATCGGCGAGGCGCTCACCGACGAGCTCGTCGTCGACCGCGAGGAGCTGGAGGAGGTGCGCTGGGTGCCCCGCGACGAGGTCGTGCTCATGATGGAGCGCCGGCACCCGGAAGGGATCACGGGGCCGAACCCCATCGCCATCGCGCATCATCTGGTGCGGACGTGGCTGGGCGCGTGATCCCAATCCCCCTTGTGGGGAGGGGCTAGGGGTGGGAGTCGGGACGCGAGAGGTCCCGGTCCAAACCAGGGCTGCATGGCCCTGCGTGCTCCCTTCCCGATGAACGGCTCCGGCTTTGCGACCCCCACACCCGACCCCTCCCTGCAAGGGGAGGGAAGCCCTACTCCCCCGCCTGCACCATCGTGCGGCGGAAGGGGTGGGCAGGATAGACCCCCAGGATATCGATTTCGCGGGAGAAGAAGGCGAGCTCCTCGAGCGCCCGCTTGAGCGCCAGGTCGTCCGGATGGCCGTCGACCTCGGCGTAGAACTGCGTCGCCACGAAGCGCCCGCCCAGCATGTAGGATTCGAGCTTCGTCATGTTGATGCCGTTGGTCGCGAACCCTCCCATCGCCTTGTAGAGGGCCGCCGGCAGGTTGCGGACCTGGAACACGAAGCTCGTGACCAGCGGCCCCTCGGCCCGCGAGGCCCAGCGCGGCGTGCGAGACAGGATGATGAAGCGGGTGGTGTTGTCGGCCTCGTCGTGGACGTCCGACTCGAGGATGGTCAGGCCGTAGACCTCCGCCGCGAGGCGCGGGGCGAGCGAGGCGCGGGTGAGGTCGCCCGATTGCGCCACCTCCCGGACCGAGCCCGCCGTGTCGCCCGCCACCACCGCCTTCAGCCCCAGGCGCCGGATGATCTTGCGGCATTGGCCGAGCGCGTGGACGTGGCTGTGCACGGAGCGGATCCCCTCCAGGCTGGCGCCGGGCAGGGCCATGAGCTGGAAATG
>DASPJU010000321.1:0-2116 GCA_035628475.1 Salinarimonas sp.
GAGCAGCTTCACGCCGGTGGGTGTTAAGAAGATGTTCGACGGCTTGAGATCGCGATGGATGATGCCGCGCGAGTGCAGCGCCTCGAGGGCGGCAACAACACCAAGCGCCGTCTGCAGCGCCTCGGCCAGGGGAACGGCGCCGCGCTCGATCCGGCCGGCCAGCGTCTCTCCATCGAGCAGCTCCATGACAACAAAAAGCTCACCGTTCTCCTCGGCGAGCTCGTACACCTGGCAGACGTTCGGATGGCTGATCTTGGCGGCGACCCGCGCCTCCCGGAGTAGCCGTTCCTTCAGGGAAGGATGGCTGTCCATGGGGCGGAGCCGCTTGATGGCGACGAGGCGGTCGCGCCGGTCGTCCCGAGCCTCGAACACCACACCCATGCCGCCTTCACCGAGCTTCCGGGTGAGGCGGTACTGTCGAACAGTCGCCTGCTCGGCGGACGCAGCGCGTGCGGCCGGCGACGAGATACGCTTGAGCCATTGCAGCATGGTGCTCTAATCAACTACTCGATCGGGATCGGCGCGAGAGGCGCCTGGCTCACCGCCTGTGGACCGCGAGCAGGCCCGCGATGTACGCTCCGACGGGGAGGTCGAAGCCAACGCAGAACCAGGGGTACCAGAGCGGCGCGGACCCGGGATCGCTGGCCGGGTGAAGCAAGAGGTCCCAGGCCACATGGGCGGTCCAGCCGACGGCCAGGAGCATGGGCCAGCGCCGGGTGCCGACGACAGCCGCACTTCCAAAGAGCAACGCCCCGATCAGCTCCAGGCCAAGGCGGCTTGCCGGAGCGCTATGGTACAGGGCGAAGGCAACATAGGCCACAGCGGTTACGCCGAGCCCTATGCCGTACACGAACAACTCGCGACGGGGCGCGAGAGACCGAGCCAGGAGCACCAGCCCGATCGCGCCGAGAACACCAATGATGACCGCGATATCCAAACGAGCTGGAATTACGAACACGGCGGGTGCTGTTACCCGACCACCAGGTTCAATAGCCGGTTGGGGACGTAGACCACCTTCCGAACCTGCTTGCCCTGGGTAAACCGCCGCACGGCCGCATCCTCCTGCGCCGCCGCGAGGACCGCGCCCTCCTCGGCATCTCGCGGCACCGACACCCGGCCCCGGGTCTTGCCGCCGACCTGGATTACCACCTCAATCTGATCTTCCACGACCAGCGTCTCGTCCCACTGAGGCCAGCGCACGTCGAAGACCGACGTATTGTGGCCCAGACGCTCCCAGCACTCCTCCGCGAAGTGCGGAGCAAAGGGGGCAACCATGATCACCAGGCTTTCCACCACCTGCCGGTCGTTTGATTGCTCGTCCCGCAGCTTGTTGACCAGCTCCATCATGGCGGCGATGGCAGTGTTGTAGTCCAGCGTCTCCATGTCGTTGGTGACCTTCTTGATGGTCTGGTGCCACTTGGTGAGCACAGCGTTCGGCATGGTGCCGCTGTTCCCGTTCTCTGCCGCGGCTGCACCGACCATGGCCCACACCTTGTCCAGGAAGCGACGGGGTCCGGCGATGCCCTCGTCCCGGAAGTCGCCGCCCTTCTGGAACGGCCCCAACGACATGAGGTACATGCGAAAGGTGTCGGCACCCCACTGGGCGATGTACTCGTCCGGGATGACAACGTTGCCCCGCGACTTGGACATCTTGGCCCCGTCCTTCACAATCGTTCCGTGGGCCCGGAACTTCCGGTAGGGCTCGTCGAAGTGGAGGTGCCCCAGGTCGTGCAGCACCATGGAGATGAACCGGGCATAGAGCAGGTGCAGCACGGCGTGCTCGTTGCCGCCGATGTAGGTGTTCACCGGCAGCCACTTGCGCGTCAGGTCGGGGTCGAACGGCACGTCGTCGCGGTCGCTGCTCGGGTACCGCAGGAAGTACCACGCGCTGTCGAGGAACGTGTCCGACACGTCCGTCTCGCGGCGCCCCGGCTTGCCACACGTCGGACAGGGCGCCTGGTACCAGTCCTTGTGGCGCGCCAGCGGCGACACGCCCGAGTCGTCGGGCGTGAAGTCCTCGACGAACAGCAGCAGCACCGGCAGGTCGCGCTCGGGCACCGGCACGGCGCCGTGGTCATCGCAGTAGATGACGGGGATGGGCGGCCCCCAGTAGCGC
>DASPJU010000322.1:0-2063 GCA_035628475.1 Salinarimonas sp.
TGGGATACCGTCGTCGGCGCGCTCTACCACATCAACACGCGGCTGTTCGCGCAGGCGGGGCTGATGCGGGACGGCAAGCCCGTCCTGCCGCGCTCGCCGGAGGAGTTGCTGGCTCATGCCCGCCAGTTCAAGGCGCGCACCGGCAAGCCCTACCTGATCCAGAGCCAGGTCAATGACCCGGCGGCGCACGTACGTAACCTCTACACCTACCTACAGGCCCAGAACGCCGTCTTTTTCCCCGACGATCGGCACATCCGACTGAACACGCCGGAGGCACGGCGCGTCGTTGAGCTGTTCCGCGCGCTCAACGCCGAGCGTTTGTCGACCACCGACCAGGACACGCCGGCCGCGATCGCGAGCTTTCTGAACGGCGTGGGCGGCATCTACCCGAGCGGCACCTGGATGATCGGCTCGTTCGACCAGGAGGCGCGCACGCCGGGCCGGCCGCTCTACCGCGCCTATGCCGTCTATCCATATCCTCAGCTCTTTGGCCGCCCGGCCTCGTTCGTCGATGGTCACGCCTGGGTGATGCCGAAGCGCCAGCGAACGCCAGAACAGCGTCGCGCGCTCGCCCGCTTCCTCCGCTTCACCGCCAACCATAATCTCGACTGGGCGCGCACCGGGCATCTGCCTGCCTTTCGTGCAGTCCTCGATAGTCCTGCCTTCCGCACGCTGCCCCATCGCGGCGCGCTCACGCCTGTCGCCAGCTATGGGGCCCCGCTCGCGGACTATGTTCGACGGCAAGCGCCTATCGAAGGCTTGGTCGGTGAAGAGCTTGCTGCCGCCGTGAGCGGTCAGAAGCCCATCACCCAAGCCTTGTCTGACGCTGAGCGTCGTGTGAACGAACTACTGGCACAGACCATCCCTGATTACGACAGCTGAGGTGGTCGCTTTGCCGACGGCCGCACGTACATGGCCGTTCCTTGTGTTGAGTCTCGCGATCGGTGGCCGTCGTCGATGACCGCTATTGCAGTCCGTTGCACCAGAGCGGACCTTCCGCTGACGACCGCATCATGGCGTTCCGGGACGCGCCCATAGCGGACGCCGCAAGCCGATCGGCTACAGCCGGAAAAACGAGCATGCCTTTGTGGCCACTCCCGAGATTAGGGTTCCCGCTTACCGCGGAAGCCGTCGATGACGAGCTCGGCTGCCTGGCCGTCCGGTCCCAAGACGAACGAGGCATCCGACCAAAAGGGTCTGATGATGAACGTTGTCGAGGTCACGGGAACATAGGGCGAGGCTGGGTAGCCGCTTGGGTACTCGGCGCGAATCTGCCCATCCTTGGCAGCGATCGTGATTGAGCTGTTGGGGACATAATAGTCGGCGCCGAACCGGTAGGTGCCAACAAGGCGTGCGGTCTCGGCGGGCGTTAGAGGCTCAGTCCGGAGGGCCGGCATCGGCTTTGGAGCTTGTCCAAAGTACATGGCGCCGACCGCCCGCGCGATCGGCGTCGTGACTGAGGAATAGAGGTTCGACAAAACGACGACTGTCACATCCTCGGTCGGGTAGTAGTCGAGTTGCGCCGCCCACCCTGGCGAGCGGCCGTTCAGGTGATGAATAGGCTTCCCATCAGCCTCACTCAGGAACCAGCCGTAACCGGCATTCGCACTGTGCCTTGTAAACAGGGCTGAGCGACTTGCCGGGGTGAGGAACGTGGGTCCATGCACTGCGCGCGCGAAATGCAAGAGATCCGCCGCTGTCGAGTAGAGTGAGCCATTGCCCGTTTTCACCGACCAGTCGAGGTAAGACGCACGTTGCAAGCCCAGATTGCCCTCAGGCGCATATCCGTTGGCCAGCCCGTCGACGATGTCGCTCATGCTGGCGTGATGGCCAGTGTGCTTCAGGCCGAGCGGCCTGATGATCTGACTTGCGATGAAGTCGCCGTACGACTGGCCTGACGTCTGCTCGATGATGTGGGCGAGCAGATTGTAGTTTGAATTGCTATACTCGTAGCGCTCACCGGGTACGAACTCGAGCGGCTTGTCCTTGAACAGGGCGACGAGCTCGGCCGTCGTGTGCGGTCGCAACTGCACGGCCTCATACTCGGGGAAATCGTTGATGTT
>DASPJU010000323.1:0-2934 GCA_035628475.1 Salinarimonas sp.
CGAGGCGCATCTGCTCTTCGCGGACGCCCCCAAGGCGCTGGTCGATTCCGTGGAGCGGGTGGTGCGGCTCATCCGCTCCAAGGGGGTGGGCATCTATTTCGTGACCCAGAACCCCCTCGACGTGCCCGAGAGCGTGCTGGCCCAGCTCGGCAACCGCGTCCAGCATGCGCTGCGCGCCTTCACGCCCCGCGACCAGAAGGCGGTGCGCACCGCCGCCGAGACCTTCCGCCAGAACCCCGCCTTCAGCACGGCCTCGGCCATCACCGAGCTCGCGGTGGGCGAGGCCCTGGTCTCGACCCTGGAGGGGCGCGGCTCGCCCTCCATGGTGGAGCGCACGCTCATCGCCCCGCCCATGGCGCGCGTCGGCCCCGTCGACCCCGCCGAGCGGACGCGCCTGATCGCGGCGAGCCCCCTCAAGGGCCGCTACGACCAGGCGATCGATCCCGAATCGGCCTTCGAGATGCTCGCCAAGCGCGCCGAGGCCGCGGCGGCGCCTCAAGGCGGCGGCGGCATCCTCGACATGCTGGGCGGATTGTTCGGCACCGGCCGCAAGCGGGGCGAGACCCTGACCGTCGGCCAGTCGGTCACCCGCGAGGTGACCCGCACGGTCGCCAACCAGGTGGCGGGGGAGCTCGCGGCGAGCCTCGGCAAGGCGGTCCTGGGCCGCCAGGGCGCCTCGATCGGGCGCGCCCTGGTGCGCGGGGCGCTCGGCGGGCTGCTGCGGCGCTAGGATCGCAAGGTCAACGAAAGATGAAATCGAACGATCAGACTCGTTTAACCTGAACGTTCGTTCAGATCTTCGCTTTAACTTGAGAGGAAGAGGGGTTGCGCGAAGGTTGACGCATCAAAGAAACGCGGGATCGAGCCCGCCGCGGGATCAGGAGGCGTCACATGGCCGACAGCAATCTCCAAGACTTCGTCGCCAAGACCATCGAGAAGGGGCGCATCAGCTTCGGCGACGTGCGCCGCCTTCAGCGCGACATCCTGCCGGACGGCGTGGCCTCGCGCGACGAGGTGGAGCTGCTGCTCGCCCTCGACCGGGCCGCGCCCCGCGCCGACCGGACCTGGAGCGAGTGGCTGGTGCCCGCGATCGTCGACTTCGTGGTCTGGGGCGAGCGCCCCACCGGCCGCGTCGAGGCCGAGGCCGCCGGCTGGCTCACGGCCGCCTTGGGCGGCGAGGCAGCCCCGACCCGGGCCGCGCGGCTCATCGCCCGCGAGATCGCCCGCGAGGCCGACCGCGTCGACGCCGCCGTGGTGGCCTTCGCCTTCGAGACGGCGGCCGCGCCCGAGCTCGAGGCCGCGCTGGCCTGATCAGGCGGCGGCCGCGCTCGTCACGTAGGCCCGCCAGCCGCCGAAGGCCGTGACGTCCTCCGCCCCCTCGACCGCGACCGATTCCACGAGGAAGCCCTTGGGCGCCGTGCCGTCGGCGAGCCTCAGGGTGCCGATCCCCAGCGGGCCCGGAATCCCGGCCACGAAGGCCCCGAAGGCTGCGGGCGACAGGGCCCAGACCTCCGTCGCGATGCCCCGCCCCGCGCCGTCCGCGACCCGCAGGAGCCCCGGTCGCCGGGGCGGCCCGCCTGGCAGGGCGAAGAGCCGGTAATCGGCCGTGGTCCCGACCGATCTCAGATGACGCCCGCCGCGACTCGTGAGCTCGTGGTTGAGCGGCATCCCCGACAGGTGCGCCCCCACCACGGCGATCTCGATCTCCCCCGGTCCTGCCCGGGTCGGACGCGCGACGGGTCCCGGATGGGGCGCGCCCGTCGCCCCCAGCGGCACCCCGGCGCGGGCATGCAGGTCGCTCCCCAGGGCGCCCAGGAACGCGTCCCGCCCCGCGGGCGCGATCAGCGTCACGCCCGACGGGAACCCGTCGGCCCGGAAGCGGCCGGGGACCGCGAGGGCGCACAGATCCAGCAGGTTGACGAAGTTCGTGTAGGTGCCGAGCTCCGCGTTGGGGGCGAAGGGATCGGCCGCGAGATCCGCCAATGTGCGCGGGCGCGGCAGGGTGGGGACGAGCAGCGCGTCGACGCGCCGCCAGAGCCCCTCAGTCTCCCGCCGCAGCTCGGCCAGGCGATGGAGGCCCGCGAAGGCGTCGGCCGCCGAATGGGCGCGCGCGCCCTCGATGACGGCCCGCGTCACGGGATGCAGCGCCTCGGGCCGGGCCTCGATCAGGGGCCGGATCGCCTGGTAGCGCTCCGCCACCCAGGGGCCGGCATAGAGGAGCTCCGCCGCCGCGAAGAACGGCGAGAGGTCCACCTCGACCGCCTCGATCCCGAGCCCCGCCGCGTCGCCCAGCGCGATGTCGAAGGCGGCTTCCGCGAGATCGTCGCCGAAGAAGCGCCGGGAGGCCGGATCCGGCACGCCGACCCGCACCCGCGGCGGGACCGCCGCGAGCGGGCCGAGCGGCAGGGCGCGCGAGAATGGGTCGGCGGGGTCGAGCCCCGCCATGGCGGCGAGGGCCGCGTGCGCGTCCTCCACGGTGAGCGCGAAGACCGAGACGCAGTCCAGCGTGCGGCAGGCCGGCACCACGCCGCGGGTCGGCACCAGGCCGAGGCTGGGCTTCAGGCCCACCAGGTTGTTGAGCCCCGCCGGCACGCGCCCGGAGCCGGCCGTGTCGGTGCCCAGCGCGAAGGCGACGAGGCCGCGCGCCACCGCGACCGCCGAGCCGGAGCTGGAGCCGCCCGGCACGATCGCCGGATCGAAGGCGTTGCGCGGGGGCGGATAGGGGCTCCGCACGCCCACCAGCCCCGTGGCGAACTGGTCGAGATTGGTCTTGCCGACGAGGATCGCGCCGGCCGCCACGAGCCGCTCGACCGCGGGCGCGCTCGCCCCCGCGACATGCGCGAAATCCGGGCAGGCCGCGGTGGTTGGCAGGCCCGCGACGTCGATGTTGTCCTTCACCGCGAAGGGCAGGCCGTAGAGGGGTTTCCCGACCGG
>DASPJU010000324.1:0-3825 GCA_035628475.1 Salinarimonas sp.
CCCAGGGCATGACCCTGGACCAGGTCAAGGCGATGTTCGAGCCGGGGAGCTACGAGGAGGTCACCCTCGACGGGATGCGCAAGACCATCGCCAAGCGCCTCGTCGAGTCGAAGCAGACCGTCCCGCACTTCTATCTGTCCCTGGACGTCGAGCTCGACGCGCTGCTGGCCTTGCGCGAGCAGATCAACGCGAACGCGCCGAAGGACAAGGACGGCAAGCCCGGCTTCAAGCTCTCGGTGAACGACTTCGTCATCAAGGCCCTGGCGCTGGCGCTGCAGCGCGTGCCCAACGCCAACGCGGTCTGGGCCGAGGACCGGGTGCTCAAGTTCAAGCACTCGGACGTGGGCGTCGCGGTCGCCATTGAGGGCGGGCTCTTCACCCCCGTGATCCGCAAGGCGGAGATGAAGACGCTCTCCGCCATCTCGGCCGAGATGAAGGACCTCGCGGGACGTGCCCGCAACCGGCGCCTGAAACCGGAGGAGTACCAGGGCGGCACGACGGCGGTGTCCAATCTCGGCATGTTCGGCATCAAGAACTTCCAGGCCGTCATCAACCCGCCCCACGCCACGATCCTCGCGGTCGGCGCGGGCGAGCAGCGGGTGGTGGTGAAGAACGGTCAGCCTGCGGTGGTGAACGCCATGACGGTGACGCTGTCGGTGGACCACCGGGTGGTCGACGGAGCGCTGGGGGCGGAGCTGCTGCAGGCGTTCAAGGGGCTCATCGAGAGCCCGATGGGGATGCTGGTGTGACGGGGTTCCCCTCCCCCTTGTGGGGAGGGGCTAGGGGTGGGGGTCGGGACGCAAGCTCGTTGGGACAAGAACGCGCGATGCCCTGGAACGACCCTTCCGCCTTCTCCGCCACTCCCGCCGCGCGGACGAACGCTCGCATCCTCAGGCGCGCGCTCACCGGCCCCGAGAAGCGGCTCTGGAAGGCGTTGCGCCAGCGCCTTCCGGTGGATGGCTCGCACTTCCGCCGGCAGGTCGCGCTCGGCCGCTACGTCGCGGATTTCTGCTGCCTGAAGGCCCGTCTCGTCGTTGAGGTCGACGGCAACCAGCACGGGACCGACGATGTGCTCGCTTACGACGCCGCCCGCACGGCCGCCCTCGAAGCGCAGGGCTTCCGCGTCCTACGTTTCTCGAATCGCGACGTCATGACCGGGATCGACGTCGTGCTCGACACCATCTTCGCGGCGCTCGCCACGCCGACCCCCACCCCTGGCCCCTCCCCACAGGGGGGAGGGGGATCGGAGCTCACTCGATGACCACCTACGACATCCTCATCATCGGCGCCGGCCCCGGCGGCTATGTCGCCGCGATCCGCGCCGCTCAGCTCGGCTTCAAGACCGCCGTCGTGGACCGCGAGCACCTCGGCGGCATCTGCCTCAACTGGGGCTGCATCCCCACCAAGGCGCTGCTGCGCTCGGCCGAGATCTTCCACTACATGCAGCACGCCTCCAACTACGGCCTGTCGGTCCAGGGCGCGGGTTTCGACATCGCCAAGGTCGTGCAGCGCTCGCGCGGCGTGTCGGGGCGGCTCAACGGCGGCGTCGGCATGCTGCTCAAGAAGAACAAGGTCGACGTGATCTGGGGCGAGGCGTCGATCCAGGCCGCGCCCAAGGGCAACCAGCCGGGCACCGTCGCGGTGAAGGAGACGAAGCGCGCCGAGCCGCCGAAGGGCGCGCTCGCGGCGGGCTCCTACCAGGCGCGGCACATCATCGTGGCGACGGGCGCGCGTCCGCGCGCGCTGCCGGGCATCGAGCCCGACAAGAGGCTGATCTGGACCTATTACGAGGCCATGGTCCCGCCCGCCATGCCGAAATCCCTGCTCGTCATGGGTTCGGGGGCGATCGGCATCGAGTTCGCCTCGTTCTACTGCACCATGGGCGCGGAGGTGACCGTGGTCGAGGTGATGCCGCAGATCCTGCCCGTGGAGGACGCGGAGATCGCCGGGCTCGCCCGCAAGCGCTTCGAGAAGCAGGGCATCAAGATCCTGACCGGCACTAAGGTGACGAAGGTCGAGAAGGGCGCCGATTCGGTGACCGCGACCCTCGACGACGGCAAGGGCGGGACCTCCACGATCACCGCCGACCGGCTCATCTCCGCGGTGGGCGTGGTGTGCAACGTCGAGGGGCTCGGGCTGGAGACGGTCGGGGTCAAGATCGAGCGCGGCGTCGTCGTGACGGACGGGCTGGGCCGCACCAACGTGCCGGGCGTCTACGCCATCGGCGACGTGGCGGGCCCGCCGATGCTCGCCCACAAGGCAGAGCACGAGGGCGTGATCTGCGTCGAGACCATCAAGGGGATGCACACGCACCCCATGGACAAGGGGATGATCCCCGGCTGCACCTATTGCCACCCCCAGATCGCCTCGGTGGGCCTGACCGAGCAGAAGGCCAAGGAGGGGGGCTTCGACGTCCGGGTCGGCCGGTTCCAGTTCGTGGGCAACGGCAAGGCCATCGCGCTCGGCGAGCCGGACGGCATGGTCAAGACGATCTTCGAGAAGAAGACGGGCCGCTTGCTTGGCGCCCACATGATCGGCGCCGAGGTGACCGAGCTCATCCAGGGCTACGTCGTCGCGATGAACCTGGAGACGACGGAAGAGGAGCTGATGCACACGGTATTCCCGCATCCCACGCTCTCCGAGATGATGCACGAGAGCGTGCTGGACGCGTATGGGCGCGTGATCCACATGTGACGCGGGCGCCGAGGGGGCACCCGTGTCATCCCCGGCCGGAGCCCGTCGGGGCGGAAGGGAAGGGGATCCAGCGCCAGAGATGATGTCGCGCAGCGAGGTTCCGAGCTCGGCCCGAGGGGCCTGGACGGCCAAGGGGCGCGCCTGCTGCGCGAGTCTGCTGCGCTGGATCCCCTTCCCCTCCACCAGCCTTCGGCTGGTTCCGGCCGGGGACGACAGCGGCGCGGTTGCGGGTCCCTAGTCGTACAGGGCCTCGCGGAAATCCTTCACGTGGTCCTCGTAGATGTCGAAGGCCGCGCGCAGGGTTTTCGGGGTGACGCCGCCGCGCAGGAGAATGTCGAGCTCCAGGTTGGCGTCGTTATCCGCGTCGACGTAAGCCTTGGTGAAGCGCTTGTCGCGGTTCCAGCCGTTCGCGAAGGCGGAGCCCTTCTTCTTCTCGTCGTCGAAATAGGCGCGCAGCGCGATGCTGGTGCAGGCCTCGTCGCGGTCGCAGGTGTAGAAGAAGACCGTGACGTTCGCGCCGCCGACCCGGGTGCGGATGCGCCGCTTGCCCTCGTCGTTGCGCTGGATCTCGGCGCGGTAGCCCATCTCCTGGAGGAGCGAGGCCATGCGATCGGGGGTCACGCTCGTCATGACCTCGGGCCCGGGCCCCTCGACGGCCCGGGCGGCCGGCGCTGAGGCGAGCAGCGAGAGGGCGGCGAGGCCCAGGGCGGCGGAAACGCGCGGGAGGCGGGGCATCGGGGATCTCGGGGTTCGTCCTTCGGCGATGATCCGCACGATGCCCGAGCGTGACGAGGAACGATGTGCGCCCGCATACGGGGGATGAGGGGCGACCATCCGCCGTTTGCGCTCGGCGGTGCGACGCCCTAAATGCAGGGCGCGCGGGGCGGGCGTCCGGTCCACGCCACAGGTGACCCGATGGCCGTCGTTCTCGATCTCCTCAACAAGGACAATCGCCCCCGCCATCCGGAAAAGGCGCACCGGCCCGACCAGCCGATCCAGCGCAAGCCGGACTGGATTCGCGTCAAGGCGCCGGGCTCGCCCAAATGGGCTGAGACGAACCGCATCGTGAAGGAGAACGGGCTCGTCACGGTGTGCGAGGAGGCGGGCTGCCCCAATATCGGCGAGTGCTGG
>DASPJU010000325.1:0-2285 GCA_035628475.1 Salinarimonas sp.
GGCCGCCCGCTCGCCGGGCGTCACCACCTGCATCACGAAGGCGGTGCGGGTCGGCACGTCCATCTGGGCCAGCGCGCTGCGCACGAGGAGGAGCGCGAGCGCGCTCCAGAGGTCCGGGGCGAAGGGCACCAGCAGCAGGCAGAGATTGGCCGGCAGATGCGTGAACACCATGGTGTTGACGAGCCCGATCCGCTCGGACAGCCGCGCCGCCACGAAATAGGACAGGGCCGACAGCAGGCCGGTCCAGAAGAAGATCTTGCCCGCCGCCGCCAGCGAGAGGTCGAAGCGCTCGAGGAGCCAGAGCGCGAGGAGCGACTGGACCACGAAGCCGCCCGCGAAGGAGTCGAGGCTGAACAGGGCCGCAAGCCTCACGACCACGCCCCGCGAGGGCCCGAGTGGCACGCGCGCCTCGCCGGGCCCGGGTTCCGCATCGGGCAGGCGGGCATAGAGCAGGAGCACGCCCGCGCCCGCGAGGGCGTAGAGCCCGAAGACGGCCTGGCAGGCGGTCGTGAACTCCATGCCCGCCAGCGCCACCGCCGCGTCGAGGAGCCCCGCGCCCAGGGCGCCGATCGCCGCCCCTATGGCGCCGACGAAGCTGTAGCGCGCGAAGAGCCGGGTGCGGTCCACCATCCCGCCGGCCCCGGCGAGCCGGGCCTGCTCCAGGGGCAGGAAGGCGCTGACGTCGCCCCCGGAGGGGTTGAGCGTGCCCACGAAGGAGACCAGGACCAGGGGCCAGAACGCGCTCAGGCTCGCGAAGGCGAGCCCCGTCAGGATCATGAGGGCGCTCACCCCGAGGAGCAGCGCGCGGGCGGGCGCCCGGTGGGCGACGAGGCCGATGCCCAGGGTCAGCAGCGCCGAGCCGCTCAGGGTCGCGGTCGCGATCAGGCCCGCCTCGACGGCGCCGTAGCCCAGCGCCAGGAGGTAGACCGGCAGGACGAGGCTCACGAGCCCGTCCGCGAGGGCCCGGATCCCCCGGGCCGCGAGGAGAATGCGGATCTCGGGGGATAGCGGGGCGGCGGCTCTCATGCCCCGCCACCTTAAGCGCCCGCCGCCCGGTCGGGCAAACCGCCGCGTGGACCGCCCCATGGAACCCCAAGGAGCGCGCCCGCATTGCCCGTCGCGTCCGCCGCGACCCGGGGCGGGCGCGAGCCGAGCGGAGGATGGATCATGGGACGCCATGTCGAGGGCCTGTCCGTCGTCATCACAGGCGCCTCGAGCGGCATCGGCCGCGCAGCGGCGATCGCCTTCGCGCGGGCCGGCGCGAATCTCGCGCTCGCGGCGCGCCGGGCCGACCTCCTGCGGGAGGTCGCGGCCGAGTGCCGGGCGCTTGGGGCCCACGCCGTCGCGGTGCCCACCGACGTCACCGACGCGGAGGCCATGGAGGACCTGGCGGACGCGGCCAAGCGCGCCTTCGGGCGCATCGACGTCTGGATCAACAATGCGGGCACCGGGGTCTTCGGGCCCTACATGAACGCCGACATCGCCCTGCACCGGCGCACGATCGAGGTGAACCTCCTCGGCGCCATGCACGGGGCCTATGCGGCCCTGCCGCATTTCCGCAGGCAGCGGGGCGGCATCCTGATCAACAACGTGTCGCTCGGCGGCTGGGCGCCCACGCCCTTCGCGGCGGCCTACACGGCCTCGAAGTTCGGCCTGCGGGGTTTCTCGGCGGCCCTGCGCCAGGAGCTCGGCGGCGAGAGGGGCATCCGGGTCTGCGCCGTGTTCCCCGCCATGATCGACACGCCCGGCCTGGAGCACGGGGCGAACGTGTCGGGCCGCGCCATCGATCCGGGCCCGCTCGTCTGGGCGCCCGAGGACGTGGCGGACGCCTTCCTGTCGCTGGTGCGCTGGCCCCGCGACGAAGTCGCGGTGGGCTGGCCCGCCCGGGCCGCGCAGGCGGCCTACGCGCTCGCGCCGGGGCCGACCGAGCATCTCATGGGCGCCGTGGTCCGCCGCAGCCTGGCCCGGGCCGAGCGCGCGCCCCGGACCGAGGGCGCGCTGCTCGAGCCCGTGGCGCAGGGGCGCGGCGCGAGCGGTGGCTGGCGGGCGCGCAAGGGGCTGCCCCGCTCCGCCCGCGCGCCCAGCACGGCGATCGGGCTCGCGGCCCTGGCGGGGCTCGGCCTGTTCCTGGGCACCCGGGCCCTGGCCCGGGCGCGCCGCTGAGCCCAGGAACGCCGCGCCTGCCCCGGGGTTGGAGGGGCAGGGGCTCGCGTCCCGCCCGAAGGAGACCGCCCATGGCCCCGACCGCTCGCCCCCTCGCCGTCGTCACCGGCGCCTCGTCCGGC
>DASPJU010000326.1:0-6295 GCA_035628475.1 Salinarimonas sp.
TTGAGGTCGGAGCCGTCGTGGAACTTCACGCCGGGGCGCAGGCGGAACGTCCACTTGGTCTTGTCGGCGTCGTTCACCTTCCATTCGAGGGCGACCCCGGGAATCAGCACGGAAGCCGCGTCGGCCTTGGACAGGTCCCAATGGGTGAGCGCGTCGTAGATCGGGATGCCGGTGAAGCGGTTGCCCTCGAAGCCCTGGTCCGGCTGGCCGAGCGTCCTGGGGATGTCGGCCGCCGTCATGCCGATGCGCAGGGTCTTCTCCTGCGCGAGCGCGGCGCCCGCGAGGCCCGTGGACAGGGCCAGGGCCAGGCTGAGGGTCTTCAGATGGGTCATCGGTCTCTCCCTGCGGGGGCTTCGCCGCCCGTTTGTTGGTTGGCTCCCGAGCAACGGGCGTGCCAAGGGCCCGCCGCCGCCGGGACCGTCCGGGTCGAGCCGGATGGATGCACAGGATTTGAGCAGACCGCCCCAACCGGGGCAAGCGGCCTCTGCGACGGGATGACAGCGAGGCCAGGACAGCCCTATCCATGGTCTGTCCGCCGAGAGGGTTGTCCATGCGTCTCCTCCTGCTGAACCCGAACACCACGCCCGCCGTGACCGACCTCGTGGCGGCCCGCGCGCGGTCGCTGGCCGGGCCGCGGGCCGAGATCGTCGCGGTCACGGGCCGCTTCGGCGCGCGCTACATCTCCTCGCGCGCGGCCGCAGCCATCGCGGGGCACGCGGCCCTCGACCTCCTGGCCGAGCACGGGGCGGGCTGCGACGCGGTGTGCCTGGCCTGTTTCGGCGATCCGGGGCTCCTCGCCCTCAAGGAATTGTCGCCCGTGCCGGTGGTGGGCATGGCGGAGGCGTCCTGCCACGCGGCCGCGATGGTCGGGCGGCGCTTCGCGATCGTGACCGGGGGAGCGCTCTGGGGGCCGATGCTCACGGAGTTCGTGGCCTCGCTCGGGCTGTCGGAGCGGCTCGCGGGCATCCGCACCGTCGCGCCCACGGGCGGCGAGATCGCCCGCGACCCCGACGGGGCCCTCGACCTCCTGGCGGCGGCCTGCCGCGCGGCGGCCGGGGAGGGCGCGGACGTCGTGATCCTGGGCGGCGCCGCGCTCGCGGGGCTCGCCGGGCGCATCGCCGACAGGGTGCCGGTGCCCCTGATCTGCTCGCTCCAGGCCGCCGTCGAGGCCACGCTGTCGGTGGCGCGGCTGGGCGTGGGAGGAAGCGCGCGCCGCGCCGCGGCGGTCGAGACCGTCGGCCTCTCCGCCGCCTTGTCGCGGGCGCTCGCCTAGCGTCCCTGGTGTCCCGTCTGTCCTTGCGGCGAACCCGCAGCCACGTCCCCTGGACGTGCCCTACCGCCTGGGCAGCAGGCCGTGGCCGCCGCGCAGGTCGCGGGCGCGGGCGATGTGACCCTCGGCCTCGGCGGTGAGGAGCTCGTAGCGGGTCGCCCGCCAGGCATAGAAGCGGCGCAGGACGGGGTTGCGAGTCGCGGCGTGGAGATCCCGGTAGCGCGCCAGCTTGCGCGCGAAGCGGGGGAGATAGCGCTGCGCCGCGAGGCCGGTGGCGAGATCCGCCTCCTCGAGCACGCGCTGCAGCTCCGCTTGATGGCTCATGACCGGTCCCCGGCTCGATTCGCCTTCAACCTACCACGTGGGCCGGGCGCTCCGGGCTGCGGCGATGCATCGCCCCGGGGCGGGGCTCGGGCTTGCCGGACCGGGCCCGGGCGCGCCACTCTCGGGCAGCCGCCGCCGAGGACGCCATGACCGCTCTCCAAGACCCGACCAATCCGACGAGCCGCGGGCGGGCGCCCCGCTAGATGCGTCACGCCATCGTCAGGGCCGACGGGATCGATCTCGCCTGCACGGTCGCGGGCTCGGGACCGCCGGTCGTGCTCGTCCACGGGCTCGCCTGTGGCCGGCGCATGTGGGTCCGGCAGGTCCGGGCGCTTTCGCGCGACTTCACGGTCGTGGCTTTCGACCAGCGCGGCCACGGGCGCTCCTCGGCGCCCGACCGGGCCGCCGACTACTCGCCGGGCCGTCTCGGGCGCGACCTCGCGGCGCTCCTCGACGCGCTGGGGTTGGAGCGCGTTCACCTGGTCGGCTTCTCGCTGGGCGGTGGCCCGGCGCTGGGCGTCGCGCTGTCGAGGCCGGAGCGCGTCCTGTCGCTGACCCTCGCCGACGTGGGGGCCGGGGCCGAGAGCCCCATGCTGCTCTCCTCGACCGCTCGCCGCTGGATCGCCGTCGGCCGCGAGCGCGGCGCCGACGCGCTCGCCGAGGAGATGCTGCGGGGCGAGTTCTTCCGCTCCTACGCCGAGCGGGGCGCGCGTGAGCGCTGCCACATGCGCGCGCTGATCCGCTCCACGCCCCTGCCCGGGCTCCTCCACACGCTCTCCGAGGTCCTGGCCAAGCGCACGAGCCCGTTCCGCATGACGGGGACGTTGCGGTCGGTCCGGGTGCCGACCCTCGTCCTGCGCGGCGACGCCGACGAGGTCTGCCGCGCCTCCTCGAAGCTCTTCGCCGCCACCATCCCGGGCGCCCGTCTCGCGACCGTCCCGGGCGCCGGCCACATGGCGCCGCTGGAGGCGCCGGACGCGTTCACGGCGGCGGTGCGGGAGTTCGTCGGCGCGGTACCCCCCACTCCCGGACGGGCGAGGGGTCGGGGGTGAGGGATCACGCAGGGAGGTTCGCTGAGCGATGCCGGGCCTCCACCCTCCTCATGCTGAGGCGCGAGCGCAGCGAGCCTCGAAGCACGCACCACGCTTCCAGCAGCGCCGGGGGGGCCTGGAGCGTCCTTCGAGGCTCCGCCTCGCGGAGCATCTCAGGACGAGGGGGGAGGACGGACGAAGCGGGGTGGAGCGAGCCCACGGGCCGTGTCAGCCCTGAACCCCCAACCGCATCCGCGAGAAGGGAGGGCGCGCACGAGAAAGGCCGCCCCCTCGCGGGAGCGGCCCTCCTGTCGCGCGGCGCGCGAGGTCAGTAGGTGGTGCGCGAGCTCCGGCGGCTCGCGATCATGCCGTAGATGAACAGCACGACGATGGCGCCGACGATCGAGCCGATGAGCCCCGCGCCCTCGCCCGCCCGGTACCAGCCGATGGCCTGGCCGAGATAGGTGGCGACGACCGCGCCGATGATGCCGAGCAGCGTCGTCAGGATGAAGCCCGACGGCTCGTTGCGCCCGGGCATGATCAGCTTGGCGATGACGCCGGCGATGAAGCCGATGATGATGGTCCAGATGATGCTCATGACGCGTGGGCTCCCTGCGAGGCGGTGTTGCGGGTGGACGACATCGGCTGGCGGCTCGATCCGTGGCTCATGGCGGTCCGGTCGTCATGGCCGACCGACAGCCCGCCGCCCGCGTCCGAGATGGCCGACCGTACGGGGCAATGGCCCTGGTAGCCGCTGAGCACGAGATAGGCGCCGCCCGCGAGGGCGATGAGGTTCAGGAGAGGGTTCGGACGCGGCTTGGCGGCCGCGGCCGCGAGACCGAGTCCGCCCGCGATGTAGAGGGCGCGCTCGGTCGTCGTGAGGTTGCGCTCTCCCCCGAAGATCGGGTCGAGCAGGTCGCTGGCGGATGTCACGTCGGTCTCCATGGTTCTGGGACCGAACGTTGGAGCTGTGCCGGAGGTTCCTGATGTCGCACCCTCATTCCGGGGCAGGTCGCGCGGCCGGGCCCGTCCGCTCCAGAAAGAGCCCTCCGCCCCCGCTGCCCCGGGCCTGGGGGAGCCTCAGCAGCACCCTATCCGGGGCGCGTAGTGATCCCGGATCGCGTCTTCCAGCTCCGGCAGCGCGCAGGCGAAGCGGGCGCGACCGGGCAGGCCCGCGCGGAAGGCCGCGCGCAGCTCCGCCTGGGCGGCGTCGAGGTCGATGCCAAGCACGCGTCCCCGGCTCGCGATCGTGCGGCCCGCCACCAGGACCTCGCGCACGTGCCGTGCGGTGGCGCGGGAGAAGACGAGGTCCACGGGCGCGACCGGCATGATGGCGTCCTCGTCGAGGTCGGCCCGGTCGAGGACGACGAGATCGGCGGGCTCACCCGGCGCGATGAGGCCCCCTCCCGGCGCGTTCAGCGCCGGCCGTCCCGCCGCGAGGGCGGCGCGCAGCACGTCGCCTGTCGTGACCCCCGCCTCGAAGCCCCAGCCCGCCTGCAGCGACCACAGGAGGCGCATCTCGCGGATCGCGTCGTCGTCCTCGTCGAAGGCCTGGCCGTCGACCCCCAGCGCCACCCGACAGCCGCGCCGGATCATCTCGTGGACGGGCGCGATCCCCGAGCGCAGCGCGAGGTTCGAGGAGGTGTTGACCGCGATGGTGGCGCCCGATTCCGCGATCGTCTCCAGCTCGTCCGGGCGCGCCCAGGTGCAATGGGCGAGCGTCGTGCGCGGGGACAGGAAGCCGATCTCGGCGAGGTACCTCACCATGCCGCCCGGAAAGGCGGCATCGGCCCAGTCGCGCTGGTAGCGGGTCTCGAGAAGGTGGGTGGTGATGCGCCGACCGTTGCTCGCCGACCCTTCCGCGATGGCCTCCAGCAGCGCGCGCGAGCACCATTGCACGCCGTTGGGCGCGTATTGCACGTCGATCATGGGTCCGACGGCGCGCTCGGCGACCGCGTCCACGAGCGCCATCTGGGCCGGGACCGGGGGGAGGGGGGACAGGAAGCGGCCCTCGATCTCGGAGCGGGTCTCGGGCGACAGCCGGTCGAGGACCGGCGCCGGATCGCCATAGACCAGGGGGTTGGCGTCGCGCATCGCCACGCCGAAGGCGATGCGGATCCCTACGTCGCGCGCGGCGCGCGCCACCTCCGCGGCTTCCTCCGGCAGGGGCTTGGGCCCCCAGGGCCGGGTATAGTGCACCATGGCGGCGCCCTGCCCGCCGAGTGCCGCCCGCCCGAAGGCGGCCGCGGCCGCGAGATAGGGGTCGACCGGACCAAAGAGCTGCAGGCGGTGAAGCCAGGTCTCGAGGGGGCGGCCGAAGCTGCCGATGGAGGAAGCCCGCACGGGCCGGGCATGGTCGTGGGCGTTCGCGATGGCCGGCAGGACGATCGCGTCGCCGTCCGCCCCGTCGGGCAGGGGCTCGACGGCGGCGATGACGCCGTCCGCGATCGTGAGGCGGACTGGGCCGGGGAGGGGGCCTGAGGCGTCGATGGCGATGGCTGCGTCGATGATGAGCATGGGGGCTCCCGATTACTCCTCTCCCCGCCGGGCGGGGAGAGGGCCGCGCCTGCGAACCGGCAGGCGCGGCGAGCGAGCGAAGTGAACGGGTATCGCAGGATAGAGCGCTGTCCCCAGACGCCCCCGCGCCGCCGCGCTCGCCTCAAGCCCCGGCAGGAGGGCTTGAGGCTCTCTCCCCGCATGCGGGGAGAGGTGAGCCCTAGTTCACCAGCGCCGGCGCCTCGCGCTCGGCCCTCGGCGGCAGGAAGGAGCGGTTGAAGACCTCGCCGGCCGCCGGCGTGCGGGGAAGGGCGAAGGACTCCGCCACCGTGGCGATTGCCCGGGTCATGCGCGCGTCGTCGACGTCGCCCAGACCGTTCCGGCGCACCTCGTCCGAGATCATGACGGTGCGCATGGCATATTGCACGCGCCGCGCCTCGATGCCCGCGTCGAAGAGCGGCTCGACCTTGGTCATCACCTTCATGGCGTCGGCGGGGTTGGTCATCACCTCGCGCATCGCCCGGTTCACGGCACGCACCAGGCCCTCCACCGCCTTCGGGTTGTCCTTGAGGAGCCTGGGGCTCACCATGACGCCGTTCGAGTACACGTCGATGCCGGCCTCGCCGAAGGTGATCCACCGGAAGTCCTTGTCCGGGTCTTGCCTCATACCCACCAGGTTCATGTAGCTCGTGAGCGTGAAGATGAGCGAGCCGTCGACCTGGCCCTGGATCAGCATCTGCTCCTGGAGGTTAGGCTGCATGTTGAGGATCTCGACCTTGGCCGGGTCGATCCCGTTCGCCTTGGCGAAGGCGGGGAACATGCGGGTGGCGGCCGAGCCCGCAGGGCCGCCGAGCTTCCGGCCCTCGATGTCCTTGACCGACTTGATCGGGCCGCTCGCCTTGGCGACGATGCCGAAGGGCGGCTGGTTGTAGATCATGTAGACCATGACGGGCTGCTCGCCCGGACGCGCCGCCGCCTGCTGGATGATGGCGTTCATGTCGCCGAAGCCCGCGTCGTAGGCCCCCGACATGATGCGGGTCACGGTCGCGGACGAGCCCTCGCCCTGGTCGATCGTGACGTCGAGGCCTTCCGCCTTGAAGTACCCCTTCTCCTGGGCGACGTAGTACCAGGCGTGGACGCCCTGGAAGCGCCAGTCGAGGGTGAAGCGGATCTT
>DASPJU010000327.1:0-3523 GCA_035628475.1 Salinarimonas sp.
GAGCGAGGCCGGGGCGAGGTCGAAGCCGGCGACCGCGTGGCCCGCCTTGACGAGGTTGGCCGCCATGGGCCCGCCCATGTTGCCCAGGCCGATGAACGCGATTCTGGTCATGCCGTGTCCTCCCGTGTCGTAGTTGCGTCGGCGAGCAGCCAGAGGGCGACGCCCCCGACCGCGAGGCCGCTCAAGGCGTGCAGGGCGAGCTGGGGCGCGAGCCCCCGCGTCAGCCCCAGCAGGATCATGTCCCCCAGGGGGATCAGCACCGTGATGGCGAGCACGATGCCCACCGCGCGCCGGCCCGCCGTGAGGGCGAGCGCCGCGAGATAGAGCCCGAAGGCGAGGTCGCGCAGGCCGATCACCGGCAGGTAGACCAGCGCCTCGCCCTCCGGCGCGGGCACCCCGAAGATCGCGGCGCCCAGGCGCGGCGCGGCCAGGAACAGGATCCCCAAGGCCACGAAGACGGCGGCGAGCGCCATGACGGCCCCGAAGGCGGGCTCGTCCCGCCTCACCGCCGGCGTCCCGCCGCGAGCGCACCGATGAGCGCGAAGCCGTAGAACCAGAGCGCCAGCGAGCCGAAGACCTTGTCGAGGGCAGGATTCAGGCGGGGGAAGACCACCGCGAAATGCGAGCCGACCGCCGCCAGCGCCAACAGCCCCGGGATCGCCACGAGCGCCATGGCCCGGCTCGCCTCGCCGGGCCCGAGGCGGGCGACCGCGAGGCCCAGGCCTAAGCCCAGCACCGCACCGGCCGCGAAGTTGAGCTGGAAGGAGCGTCGGCCCTCGAGGAAGAACAGGGGCCCCGCCGCCCAGAACGCGGCCAGGATCGCGCCCGCGAGCCCGGCGCCGAGGAGAAGCGGGCGCAGGGTCATGAGCTACCTGTTTCCGCGTCCGATGATGGACCGGGCGACGATGAGGCGCATGATCTCGTTGGTGCCCTCCAGGATCTGGTGCACCCGCAGGTCCCGCACGATCTTCTCGATCCCGTAATCCGCCAGGTACCCGTAGCCCCCGTGCAGCTGGAGCGCCCGGTTGGCCACCTCGAAGCCCGTGTCGGTCGCCACCCGCTTGGCCATCGCGCACAGCCGCGTCGCGTCGGGCTCGCCCGCGTCCAGGCTCGCCGCCGCCCGCCACAGGAACGTGCGCGCGCATTCGAGTTCGGTCGCCATGTCGGCGAGCTGGAACTGCAGCGCCTGGAAGCGGTCCAGCGCCTGCCCGAAGGCCTGCCGCTCGGAGGTGTACCGGAGCGCCTTGTCGAGCGCGGCCTGCCCGCCCCCCAGCGAGCACGCCCCGATGTTGAGCCTGCCCCCGTCGAGCCCCCGCATCGCGATCTTGAACCCGATCCCCTCGGGGCCGAGCCGGTTCGCCACCGGCACCCGCGCCTCCTCCAGGATCACCTGCCGCGTGGGCTGGGCGTTCCAGCCCATCTTGCGCTCGTCCGCCCCGAACGACAGGCCCGGCGTGCCGCGCTCGATCACCAGCGTCGAGATGCCGCCCGGCCCCGCCTCGCCCGTGCGCACCATGGTGACGT
This sequence comes from Salinarimonas sp., assembly GCA_035628475.1. Classification (GTDB taxonomy): domain Bacteria; phylum Pseudomonadota; class Alphaproteobacteria; order Rhizobiales; family Beijerinckiaceae; genus Salinarimonas_A. The sequence goes on from DASPJU010000327.1 coordinate 1,525, forward strand.
AGAGGTCGGCCGCGCCGGCTCCTGAGATGAACTGCTTGACCCCGCTCACCACGTAGTGGTCGCCGTCCCGCACGGCGCGGGTCTTGAGCGCGGCGGCGTCCGAGCCGGCGCCGGGCTCGGTGAGGCAGTAGGAGGCGAGGCTCTGCATGGAGCACAGGGCGGGCAGCCACCGGGCGCGCTGGTCGGGCGCGCCGTAGGCGTCGATCATCCCCGCCGCCATGTTGTGGATCGAGATGTAGGCCGCGACCGTGGGGCAGCCGGTGGAGAGCGCCTCGAAGATGAGCGCCGCGTCGAGGCGCGAGAGCCCCGAGCCGCCGACATCCTCGCGCACGTAGACGCCGCCCATGCCCAGCGCCGCGGCCTCGCGCATGACGTCGACGGGGAAGTGCTTGGCCTCGTCCCACGCGACCGCGTGCGGGGCGAGCGCCTCGGCCGCGAAGGACAAAGCCATGTCGCGGATCGCGACCTGGTCGTCGGTCAGGGAAAAGGCGCTCATGCTCTCGATCCGTCGGTGGAGGGGCGGACCGGCCTAACGGCCGATCTCGCCCTGATTGTCCCGGGTCGGCGGCCCTCCTTGCGGGGTGACGCCATAGGGGGCCTCGCCGACCCCCTGCGGAGACCGGCCGATCACCCGTGGCGGCGGGCCGCCGGGATAGACCGGGCGGCTCACGACGGGCGGCGGGCCGTAGCGATCGTAGCGCCGCTCGCGATAGGTGTCGCGGTAGGGGTCGGAGCGCGGCGGGCCGCGATAGACGTAAGGGTCGTAGGCAGGCTCGCGATAGACGCGCCGCTCCGTGTAGACCGTGGCGGGCCCCGCATAAGGGTCGTAGCCGCGCTCCACCACCACGGTGCGCCGCGCCCGGGGCGTCTCGACATAGGTCGCCTCGTAGGTCTGGCAGGCGGCGAGCGGGAGGCTCAGGACCGCAAGTGCGAGAAGGCGGGAGGGAACCGGCATGACAGGAACTCCGTGGGTGTGTGCGGCCGTCACCTTGGATCCGAGAAGCTTAACGGGGGCTGAGCCGGCGCGGGAGGTCATGGGCGCCAATCCGCGACGTGGATCGCGCGGGCCGCATGCGCGCTGCCGGCGAGCTTGCGCACCAGGCGCTCGTCGGCGGTGACGAGCACGTCGGCCCGCGCCTCGGCCTGGGCGAGGAAGACGCAGTCGGAGAGCGGATGCGTCAGCTCGAGGGAGAGGGCGAAGGCGCGCTCCATAAGGGGCGCGTTCGGCTCCGTCGGCGGAAGAAGCTTCTCGACGGCCGGATAAGCCGCCCGCGCGAAGGCGGCGTCCACGGCGCCGCGCCGGACCGCTCGGGTGAGGGCGTCGGCGATCTCGACCAGGATGAGCTCCGGCGCCGTCAGGTCCGTGCTCTTGAGGACCGCCCGCGCCCGGGCGCTGGACGGGCCTGGGACCACGGCGTCGAACAGGACGCTGGTGTCGAGGATCACACCTCCTCCTCGCGCAGCTCGCGCATGATGGTGGCGCCATCGACCGTGCATGGCCGATCGCCCCACCGCCGATCGAGCTCGGCAAAGACGGCGTCCTTCTCGGCCGCGGTCAGGGGCGAACCTTGGGTCAAGGCAAGCCTCGCCTCCGCCTGAAGCGAGGTGCCGTTGATCTCGGCCTTGAACTTGAGGGTCCTGATCACGGCGGGATCGACGTCGCGGATCAAAAGGTCGCTCATGGTCGCCTTCCTGCTAGCATCAACGATAGCACGAGCGCCCGGATCCCGCGAGGCTACTGCATGGTTGGGATGACGAAGGATGCTCCGTCCTTGATGCCCGACGGCCAGCGCGAGGTGACGGTCTTGGTCTTGGTGTAGAACCGGATCGCGTCGGGCCCGTGCTGGTTCAGGTCGCCAAAGCCAGACCGCTTCCAGCCCCCGAACGTGTAGTAGGCCAGCGGCACCGGGATCGGCACGTTCACCCCCACCATGCCCACGTTCACCTTCGCGGCGAAGTCCCGCGCCGCGTCCCCGTCCCGGGTGTAGATCGCCACCCC
>DASPJU010000328.1:0-5404 GCA_035628475.1 Salinarimonas sp.
CGAGCGTGGCGCGGCGCGCCGGCACGCCCTCCGGCACGGGGCTCAGCATCGCGAGGGGGGCGTCGAAACGGTCCTGGTGGGGATGGAGGCAGAACATCGTGCGGCCCACGAGATCGGGCGGGCCCGCCTCGACCAGGCCCACCGCGCAATAGCCGTACTTGACGGGAAACGGGAATTCGCCTTCCTGGAGCGGCGCCCGCATCCGCGCGCGCTCCGGGCCGGACACGAGGCCGTTGAACACGAGGCGCTCGGTGCCCCGGCTCAGGGCCGTCCACAGGGTCTTCACCCGCGCCATTCCCGGCGCGAGCGGCGGGAGCGCCGCCTCCCGCACATCCGCGCGGCCCCGCCCCACGTACCAGAGAGCCCGGGCCTCGCTCATCGCGCGCCCCGGACCGACACGCACCGCGCTTTCCCTCCCGGACCCCCGATGACCAACATGCCCAGCCCCGCCTCCCTCGTCGGACCCGACGGGGTCCCCGGCCTCGATACGACGCCGGCGGGCCTCCAGGCCAGCGCGACCTTGCGCCGGCGGCGGTGGATCGTGCTCGCCCTCAACCTCGCGACCTACGCGGCCCTGCTCGCGGGCGCCGCGACGGTGCTGGGCGCGGGCGGCTGGAGCGCCGTCGACATCCTCCTCATGGCGGGCGTCGCGGTCGCGGCGCCCTGGACGGTGCTGGGCTTCTGGAACGCGGCGCTCGGCCTGTGGCTCCTGCACGGCGTGCCGGACGGGCTCGACCGGGTCGCGCCCTTCGCCCGGGCGGGCGAGGCCGACGACCCCCTGCGCCTCAGGACCGCCGTGCTCATGACCCTGCGCAACGAGGACCCAGGCCGGGCGCTGGCGCGCCTGCGGGTCGTCAAGGAGGGGCTCGACGCCACGGGGCAGGGGGGCGCCTTCGCCTATTTCATCCTCTCCGACACGTCGCGCCCGGAGATCGCGGCGGCCGAGGCGGCGGCGGTGGCGGATTGGGCCCGCGAGACGGGCGCCCCCGACCGCGTCGTCTATCGCCGGCGCGACACCAACGAGGGCTTCAAGGCGGGCAACGTCCGCGACTTCCTGGAGCGCTGGGGCGACGCCTACGACCTCATGCTCCCGCTCGACGCCGACAGCCTCATGACGGGCGAGGCGATCGTGCGGCTGGCGCGCATGATGCAGGCCCATCCCCGCATCGGCATCCTCCAGAGCCTCGTGGTCGGCGCGCCATCGAGGAGCGCCTTCGCCCGAATCTTCCAGTTCGGCATGCGGGCCGGCATGCGCGCCTACACCTTCGGCTCGGCCTGGTGGATCGGCGATTGCGGGCCCTTCTGGGGGCACAACGCCCTGGTGCGCATCGCCCCCTTCAAGGCTCACTGCCATCTGCCCGTCCTGCCGGGCGGACCGCCTCTGGGCGGCGCGGTGCTCTCGCACGACCAGGTCGAGGCGACCCTGATGCGCAAGGCGGGCCACGAGGTCCGCGTGCTCCCCGTGGAGGGCGGCAGCTACGAGGAGAACCCGCCCACCCTGCTGGAGTTCTCCCGCCGGGACCTACGCTGGTGCCAGGGGAACCTGCAATATCTGAAGCTCCTCGACCTGCCGGGGCTCCTGCCCATGAGCCGCTTCCAGCTCGTCTGGGCGATCCTGATGTTCCTCGGCGTGCCGGCCATGACGCTGATGGTGGCGCTGGCGCCCCTGAAGCTTCTCGACGGCGAGGACCCCGCCACCTTCCCCGCGGGGCTCGCGGCGGGGCTCTACCTCGCCTATCTCGGGATGTATCTCTCCCCGAAGCTCGCGGGGCTCGCCGACGTCCTCCTCGCCCGGGGCGGCACGCCGCGTTACGGCGGAGCGGGGCGCTTTCTCGCGGGCGCGGCGATCGAGATCGCGTTCTCGTTCCTGGTCGGCGCCGTCACCACGTTCCGGCTCACCCTGTTCATGGCGGGCCTGGCGGTGGGACGGTCCATCACCTGGGACGGGCAGGCGCGGGACGCGCACGGCATCCCGTGGAGCGACGCGGCGCGGGGCCTGTGGGGGCCGACCCTGTTCGGCCTCGTGGTCTGCGGCGCCCTGGCGGTGCTCTCGCCCGCCGTGCTCCTGTGGGGCCTGCCGCTGACGCTGGGCTATCTCGTGGCGATCCCCTTCACGGTGCTCACCGCCTCGCCGGCCATGGGCGAGCGCCTCGCCCGCGCGGGTTTGTGCGCGGTGCCGGAGGACCTCGCCATGCCGCCCGAGCTCGCCCGGGTGCGCTCGTGATCCCCCGTGGCTCGGCGGCGGCGGTCGGGCGCTCGCTGCGGATCTATCACGGGGGCGGGGCTCCCAAGGCCGCCATGGACGCGCTCTACGGGCGCTTCCTTGGCCCGGGCGACCTCGCCTTCGACATCGGCGCCCATGTGGGCGACCGGGTCGCCTCCTTTCGGCGCCTGGGCGCTCGGGTCGTCGCGCTCGAGCCCCAGCCCGCGCCGATGCGGGCGCTGCGCCTCCTGTTCCGATCCGATCCGGACGTGACGCTTCTCGCTTCCGCCGCGGGGGCCGCGGAGGGCGCGCTGACGCTTCGCGTCAACGCCGCCAACCCGACGGTCTCGACCGCGTCGGAGGCCTTCGTGCGCGCCGCCGACGGGGCGGCGGGCTGGGAGGGGCAGGCCTGGGACGAGGCGGTCGCCGTGCCCTGCACGACGCTCGACGCGCTCGTCGCGCGCTTCGGCCGCCCGGCCTTCGCCAAGATCGACGTGGAGGGCTTCGAGGACGCGGTGCTGGCGGGGCTCTCGACGCCGCTGCCGGCGCTCTCCTTCGAGTTCACCACCATCGCCCGCGACGTGGCGGCCGCCTGCCTCGCCCGTCTGGCGCGGTTGGGACCCTACCGCTTCGACGTGGCGCTCGGCGAGACGCAGGCGCTCACCTTCGGGCGGTGGGTGGACCGGGACACCATGGCGGCGCATCTCGCGGCGCTGCCCCACGAGGCCAATTCGGGGGACGTCTATGCGGTTCTGGAGGCGTAACCCCCCTCTCCCATGGGAGAGGGGAGGCGTCGCGGCCCTCCTCGCCCTCCTCCTCCCCCTCGCCCCCGCCCGCGCCGCCACCCTCGACGGGCTGGCGGTCGACGTCCAGAACCTGTCCGAACCCGTCCTCTGCGCCGAGAAGGACAACGTCACCCTCGCCCTGTCCCACCCGGAGGTTCGCGCCTTCCGGGTCGAGGCGGCGCATCCGGCCTATGTCGGGACCCTGCGCGAGGACCGCTTCGCCCCCGACTTCACGGCCTGCGGGGCCGAGCTCACCCCGAGCAGCACCGAGGTGAAGCCGCCGCGGCGCGTGACCTTCTACGAGGACGTGGAGACCTGGCTCACGGGCTACACCTTCGCCAATTTCTGGCGCGCCAACGACGTGCCCTTCCGCGTCGGCGACCGGGTCGAGCGGGGGCTGCACGTGGTCCAGCTCTGGGTGCGGCGCAACGAGCGCGCCGAGGAGGTGCTGGTGATCTATCCCGGCGACGGCTATTGGCGCATCCGCCCGCTGCCGCCCGCGCATCTGGGCTGGTCGGCCTATGGGTCGTCCCTGCTCATCGGGCCCGTCGAGAACGAGGGGCGGCCCGTCGTGAACCTGTCGGGGATCACGTTCGACCCGGCCACCATGACCTTCCAGGTCGCCTTCGCCCGGGGCGGCGGCGCCACGATCCGGGTGGGCGCCCTCGACCGGGACCGGCTGGCGCTCGACGTCGCCCTCGACCGGCCCGTGACCGAGCGCCCCTTCGCGGCCTTGCGCTCCATGTACGTGACGGAGTTCAACGCGGACGTCGCCCGCGTCGCGGCCCGAGGCCCCGGCGAGCCCGCCTGGCGGGAGGAGCCCGTCATGACCTATCGCGGCGGGCGGGCCACGGATCTCTGGACCGGCCGCCTCGTGCCCTCGCGCCACAACACCAGCGCCCCCGACCACGTCTTCAGCCGCTTCGCCCCCGCGCCCAAGACGCCCTGAGACGGTCGATCGGGCGCCCGTCCAGGATCGCGAGGCCCAGCCCGATCAGGGCCATGCCCAGCACGTGCCGCTCCTCCAGGCGCTCGCCCAGCGCCAGCGCCCCGAGCGCGATCGCCGAGACGGGGATCAGGAAGGTGACGATCGCCACGTTGGTCGCCCCCGCGCTGGCGAGCACCCGGAAGAACAGGACATAGGCGAGCGCCGTCGACAGGAGCGCCAGGGCCACGATCGCCGCAAGCGCGCCGGCGCTCGGGGCGGGAAGCGTCCAAGGCGGCGCGACGACGAGCGAGACGGGCACGAGGAGGAGGCTCGAGGCCGTGACCTGGCCGGCCGCGGTCGCGAGCGGCGGGATGCCCAGCGCGCGAAAACGACGCCCGAACACGCCCGCGACCGCGTAGGACAGGGCCGCGGCCAGGACCGCGCCCTGCGCCGCCACGTCGACGCCGATTCCCCGCAGGGCGCCGACGCCCACCATGGCCGCGACGCCCACGAAGCCCACCAGGACGCCCAGGAGGCGGCGCCCCTCCATGCGCTCGTCGGCGGTCCAGGCATGCGCGACCAGCACCGTGAACAGGGGCGTCGTGGCGTTGAGGATGGAGGCGAGCCCCGCCGCGATGTGGGACTGGCCCCAGGCGATGAGGGTGAAGGGGATCGCGTTGTTGAGGAGCCCCATGCCGAGATAGGCGCCCCAGGCCGCCCGCGAGGCGGGGAACGGCGTGCCCGTGAGGCGCAGGACGAGATGCAGGGCGAGCGCCGCGAGCGCCACGCGTCCCGTCACGACGACGATCGGCGCCACCTCGCGGACCGCGACGCCCACGAACAGGAACGATCCGCCCCACAGGAGCGACAGGATCGCGACCATCGCCCAGTCGCGGCGGGTCATGCGGGCATGGATGGGGGACATGGCTGGGCTCCGGGTCTGGAGCCGGATTGCACCGGAGGGCGCGCCGGCGCCACCCGGTTCCTGCGCGCCGTCCCGGAATCCTACAGCCGTTAACCGTCAATTAACGTTTCCAGGCTACAAACGAACCTGTCCAGTCTTCTGGATGTCGAGTGGCTCCTGTCACTCTGTTTGACGCCTCCCTGTTAATCACTTCGCGAGCCGCCGTCGGGCGGCTCTTTTTTTGCGCCCACGGCACCCCGGCCCCGGCGAGGCTTGACCCGCCTTGCCCCTCGGCGGCGGCCCGTGCGATCCAGGGGCCCCGACCGGAGGCCCCCATGTCCGACATCCCCCACGCCATGCGCGCCGTCGTGGCGCGCGCGCCCGGCAAGCCCGACGTGCTCGAGGTCGCGAGCCGGCCCGTGCCCCGGCCCGGCGCCGGCGAGATCCTGGTGCGGGTGCGCGCGGCGGGCGTGAACCGGCCGGACGTGCTGCAGCGGCTCGGCGCCTATCCGCCCCCGCCCGGCGCCCCCGACATCCTCGGCCTGGAGATCGCCGGCGAGGTGGCGGCGGTGGGCGCGGTCCTG
>DASPJU010000329.1:0-2488 GCA_035628475.1 Salinarimonas sp.
TGGCGCTCCGGCGCCCCGGTCCCATGCCGTCTCGCCATGCCGGGATGCCGGGGCGAGGGCCGTCAGCGACGGGGATCCGACGAGCCGCTCGCGCCTCGGGACATGGGGCGTCGGCGGGCCCGGCCGCGCCGTCTCACCCCGTCCGCTCGACGAAGCTGTCCAGCACCATCTTGCGTCCGGATTTGTCGAAATCGACCGTGAGCTTGTTGCCGTCCACCGCCGCCACCGAGCCCGGGCCGAACTTGGCGTGGAGCACCCGCGCCCCGGTCGTGAAGGAGGACGGAGCCGAGGTGGACTTGGCCACGAGCTCGCCCTCGATGGTGACGGGGCCCCGCCCGGGCGCGCGGCCCCGCTCGGGCGCGCGCCCGCCGAACGAGCCCCGCTCGATGGTCGCCTGGTGGGCCTGGGCGCGCTGCCAGCCCGGCGTCGCGTAGGACGAGCCGAAGGGCGTCACGCGGTCGAAGCGCGAGCCGCCCATCCCGTGCGAGAACGAGGCGGGCGCCTCCGCGACCTCGACGCTGCCCTCCGGCAGCTCGTCGATGAAGCGGCTGGGGATGGTGGCCTGCCACAGGCCGTGGATGCGGCGGTTCGAGGAGAAATAGAGCTTGAGGCGCTTGCGGGCGCGGGTGAGGCCCACATGGGCGAGCCGGCGCTCCTCCTCGAGCCCCGCCCGGCCGCTCTCGTCGAGCGCGCGCTGGTTGGGGAACAGGCCCTCCTCCCAGCCCGGCAGGAACACGGTGTCGAATTCCAGGCCCTTGGCGGCGTGGAGCGTCATGAGGCTGACCTTGTCCTCGCTCTCGCCCTCGTTGGCGTCCATGACCAGCGCCACGTGCTCCAGGAAGGCGCCGAGATCGGGGAACTCCTCCATGGAGCGCACGAGCTCCTTCAGGTTCTCGAGCCTCCCTTGAGCGTCCGCCGTGCGCTCCTTCTGCCACATGTCGGTGTAGCCCGATTCCTCGAGCACGATGCGGGCCACCTCCGGATGGGGCGTCGACTCGGCGAGCCGCGCCCAGCGCTCGAAGCCGCGCACGAGGTCGCGCAGGGAACCCCGGGGCTTGGGCTTCAGCTCCTCGGTCTCCGCCACGAGGCGGGCGGCCTGGAGAAGCGGGACGCGGGCCGCGCGGGCATGGTTGTGCAGGACCTGCAGGGTCGCGTCGCCCAGGCCCCGCTTGGGGGTGTTCAAGATGCGCTCGAAGGCGAGGTCGTCGGCGCCCTGCGCGATGCAGCGCAGATAGGCGAGCGCGTCGCGGATCTCGGCCCGCTCGTAGAAGCGCGGACCGCCGATGACGCGATAGGGCAGGCCGAGCTGGACGAAGCGGTCCTCGATCTCGCGCATCTGCGCCGAGGTCCGCACCAGCACCGCCATCTGGGAGAGCCGATGGCCCTTGGCCTGGAGCGCCTCGATCTCCTCGCCCACGAGGCGGGCCTCCTCCTCCGAGTCCCAGGCGCCCGTGACCGAGACCTTCTCGCCGGGCTCGTCCTCCGTGCGCAGGGTCTTGCCGAGCCTGTCCTGGTTGTAGGCGATGAGATGCGAGGCCGCAGCCAGGATATGGCCCGTGGAGCGGTAGTTGCGCTCCAGGCGGATCACCACGGCGCCCGGGAAGTCGTGCTCGAAGCGCAGGATGTTGTCGACCTCCGCCCCGCGCCAGCCATAGATCGACTGGTCGTCGTCGCCGACGCAGCAGAGATTCTTCCGCGCCTGGGCCAGCAGCCTGAGCCAGAGATACTGGGCGACGTTGGTGTCCTGGTACTCGTCCACCAGCATGTAGCGGAAGCGATCCTGGTAGGCGCGCAGCACGTCCGGGTTCTCGCGCCACAGCCTGAGGCAGTGCAGGAGCAGGTCGCCGAAATCGCAGGCGTTGAGCGTGGACAGGCGCTCCTGGTAGGCCGCGTAGAGCTTCACGCCCCGCCCGCCCCCGAAGGCGCCGGCCTCGCCCGCCGGCACCTGCTCAGGGGTCAGGCCCCGGTTCTTCCAGTCGTCGATATGGCCCGCGAGCTGGCGCGCCGGCCAGCGCTTCTCGTCGAGGTTCTCCGCCGCGATCACCTGCTTGAGGAGCCGCAGCTGGTCGTCCATGCCGAGGATCGTGAAATCCGAGCGGAGGTTCACGAGCTCCGCGTGGCGGCGCAGGATCTTGGCGCCGATGGAATGGAAGGTGCCGAGCCACGACATGCCCTCGGCGCCGGGACCGACGAGATGAGCGATGCGCTCCTTCATCTCCCGGGCGGCCTTGTTGGTGAAGGTCACGGCCAGGATGTCGAAGGGACGCGCCCGCCCCGTGGCGATGAGATGGGCGATGCGGGTGGTGAGCACCCGGGTCTTGCCGGTGCCGGCGCCGGCGAGCACCAGCACCGGGCCCTCGGTCGCCTCGACGGCGGCGCGCTGCTCCGGGTTGAGGCCGGAAAGATAGGGCGATTGCGGCGCGACGGCCGCCCGGGCGCGGGCCGTCAGGCTGCCGGGCTGGCTCACGGGCGTGAGGTCGGGGTCGGG
>DASPJU010000330.1:0-5394 GCA_035628475.1 Salinarimonas sp.
CCGGCCAGCCGATCGAGGGGCAAGCGCGTGCCGGGCGCCAGGCGGCCGAACACGATGTCGGCCCGCATGCGCTCATAGGCACGGTCCGCGATCGAGCTCGCGACGCCCTCGACGCTCATCCCAGCCCTGCCTCTCGGTCGTTAGCTATCGTATGAAACAGGAAATATCATACGAAGGCGGCCATGCCCATTGATTTCCGAAAAATGCGAGATGATGATGCGGGCCAAGAAGCGACAACGCCGACCAGGAGGGACACCCATGACGACAGCCATCAGCCGCCGCCTCGCGCTCGCGGGCGGCGCCGCCGCCCTCGCCTGCGCCGCGGGAGGCGCGCGGGCCCAGGCCCCGGCCAACCTGCGCTTCTCGGCGGTGTTCTCCGAGCAGGACATCCGCGCCGAGATGATGAAGCGCTTCGGCGAGGAGGCGAAGGCGCTCGGCTTCAACCTCCAGCCCTATTACGGCGGCACGCTGTTCAAGCAGGGCACCGAGCTCGTCGCCATGCAGCGCAACAACCTCGAGATGGGCAACATCGCGCCCCAGGACATCTCGAACCAGATCCCCGCCTGGTCGATCGTGACCTCGGCCTACCTGTTCCGCGACGCCGACCACCTCAAGCGCGCCTTCGACGGCGAGGTGGGCGGGCAGCTCAAGAAGATGGCCTCCGACCAGCTCGGCATCCACATCCTGGGGCCCACCTATTTCGGCGCCCGGCATGTGGGCCTCAAGCCGAAGAAGCGCATCAACACCCCCGCCGACATGGCCGGCATCAAGCTGCGCATGCCCGGCGGCGACGCCTGGCAGTTCCTCGGCACGGCGCTCGGCGCCAACCCGACGCCCATGGCCTATGCGGAGGTCTATACGGGCCTCCAGAGCGGCGCCATCGACGGGCAGGACAACCCCCTGCCCAACGTCCAGAACATGAAGTTCTACGAGGTCCACTCGCAGATCGTGCTCACCTCCCACCTCGTCGGCTTCGACCTCCTGTCGGTCTCGAACCGGGTGTGGAACGCCATGCCGGCCGACAAGCGCGCGGCCTTCCAAGCCGCGGCCGACAAGGCCATCGCCTGGAGCACGGCCGAGCACCTGAGGAAGGAGGCCGAGCTCGCCGAGTTCTTCAAGACGCAGGGCCTCGAAGTCTACACCCCCGACGTGAAGGCCTTCCGCGACTTCGCCCAGAAGCGCTACCTCGCCTCCGACCTCGCCAAGAGCTGGCCCGCGGGCATGCTCGACAAGATCAACGCGATCTAGAGCGTTTTCGGGCGAGGTGGATCCGGCTCACGTGAAGACCACGCGACCACGCAAGAACGGGAGCCGATTCCGTGTCGACGGAATCGGCTCCGGGCCGGCCCGGGGGGAGGTTCCGATATGACGACGACCCTGCGAAGGGCCGGGTCCTGGCTTGCCCGCCGGGCCGAGAACGTGGCGGCGGCGATGCTCGCCGCGATGTTCGCCGCCTTCCTGGTCCAGATCGCGTCCCGCTACCTGCTGGGCCTTCCCACGGGCTGGACGCACGAGCTCAGCACCATGCTGTGGGTCTGGCTGGTGCTCTGGGGGGCGGCCTTCGTGGTGAGCGAGCGGGAGGAGATCCGGTTCGACATCCTGACCGGGGCCGCGGGGCCGCGGGCGCGCCGGGTCATGGCGATCCTGGCCGCGCTCGGGCTCGTGGGGCTCTACGCCGTGTCGCTGCCCGCGGTGGTGGACTACGTGAGCTTCATGAAGGTGCAGAGGACGGCCTATCTCAAGGTCCGCTTCGATCTGCTCTTCTCCATCTACGTCGTCTTCGTGGTGGCGGCGATCGTCCGCTACGTCTGGCTCGGCTGGCGCGCCCTGCGGGGCGACGCGCCGGCCGCCGACCCCGTTCAGGCGACGTCGGGCCTATGAACCTCGCCAGCCCCTTCTCGCTCGCCATCGTGGCGATCACGGCCCTCGCCTTCCTGGGCCTGCCCATCGGCCACGCCATGATCGCGGGCTCCGCGCTCTACCTGCTGCTGGCGGGAGGGGACATGGGCACGGTGGCCGAGCAGCTGCTCAACGGGATGTACACGAACTACGTCATCCTCTCGGTGCCGCTCTTCATCCTCGCCGCCGAGTTCATGAACATCGGCAGCATGACGGACAGGCTGATGGCCTTCTGCAACGCGCTGGTCGGGCGCTTCCGGGGCGGGCTCGCGCAGGTCAACATCCTCCAGAGCATCATCTTCGCCGGCATGTCGGGCTCGGCCATCGCGGACGCGGCCGGCACGGGCCGGATGATGCAGGTCATGATGACCCGGGGCGGGCGCTACACGGGCAGCTACGCGGCGGCCGTGACGGCGGCCTCCTCGGTGATCGGCCCCATCATCCCGCCGTCGATCCCCATGGTGCTCTACGCGCTGGTCTCGGACGCCTCCATCGGCTTCCTGTTCCTGGGCGGGGTGGTACCGGGGCTCCTCATGGCGCTGAGCCAGATGATCATCGTCACGATCACGGCGCGGCGGAAGGGATTTCCCGTCGAGGAGCCCGTGCCGGCGCGCGCCATCCCCGGCATCGCCTGGCGGGCGCTGCCCTCCCTCATGATGCCCGTGGTGCTGCTCGGGGGCATCTATAGCGGGGTCATGACGCCGACCGAGGCGGCCGCGGTGGCTGCGGCCTACGCGCTGCTGATCTCGGTGGGCCTCTATCGCAGCGTGAGCTGGGGCGACTTCTACCGCTCCATCGCGGTGAGCGCGCGCACGAGCGCCTCCATCGGCATGCTCATCGCGGGGGCCCTCGTCTTCAACTACGTGGTCACGGTCGAGAACATCCCTGAGAGCGTCAAGGCGCTGCTTGCCTCCTGGCAGCTCTCGCCGCTGGGCTTCCTCCTCCTGGTCAACGGCCTGCTCCTGCTGCTCGGCTGCGTGCTGGAGGGGACCGCGATCCTGCTCATCGTGGTGCCCGTCTTCATCCCCACCGCCCAGGCCCTGGGCATCGACCTCGTCCATTTCGGGGTCGTGGTGGTGGTCAACATCATGATCGGGCTCATCACGCCGCCCTACGGCCTGCTCCTCTTCATCATGGCCAACATCTCCGGCGAGCCCCTGCGCGACATCGTGCGGGACACCCTGCCCTTCCTCGCCGCCATGGTCGTCGCGCTCGCCGTGATCACCTTCGTGCCGGAGACCGTGCTCTGGCTTCCCCGCCTCTTCGGCTACAAGGGCTAGGGCCGGGCATGTCGAAGCCGATCCACATCCTCAACGGCCCGAACCTCAACCGCCTCGGCACCCGCGAGCCCGAGATCTACGGCCGCGCGACACTGGCCGACATCGAGGCCATGTGCCGGGCCGAGGCCGGGCCGACGCCCCTGGTGTTCCGCCAGTCGAACCGGGAATACGAGCTCATCGAGTGGATCCACGAGGCGATCGACGCGGGCGCGGCCGGCCTGATCGTGAACCCCGCCGCCTTCACCTTCACGTCGATGGCGCTGATGGACGCCCTCAAGATGTTTCCCGGTCCCCTGATCGAGCTCCACCTGAGCAACATCCACCGGCGCGAGCCGATCTATCACCGCTCCTACGTCTCGCCCATCGCGACCGCCGTGATCGCCGGGCTCGGTCCCCGCGGCTACCCGACGGCGGTCCGCGCCATGCGCGATCTCCTCGCGGGCGCCGCCGATGCCTGAGGCGGCGCTTCCCTCGGACTGGCCGCCGATCCTGCTCGGCCTGATCGGCGCGGGCATCCAGGCCTCGCGCACGCCCCGCATGCACGAGCGCGAGGGGGCCTGCCACGGCCTGCGCACGATCTACAGGCTCATCGACCTCACGGCCCTGGGGCTCGACGCCTCGGCCCTGCCCGAGCTCGTCACGGCCGCCGAGCGCACCGGCTTCACGGGCCTGAACGTCACGCATCCCTGCAAGCAGGCCGTGATCCCGCTCCTCGACGAGCTCTCGCCGGAGGCGGCGGCGCTCGGGGCGGTCAACACGGTCGTGTTCCGCGACGGGCGCCGGATCGGGCACAACACCGACGGCTGGGGCTTCGCCGAGAGCGTCCGGCGGGACCTCGCCGACGCGCCGCGCGGGCGGGTGGTCCAGTTCGGCGCGGGCGGCGCGGGGGCGGCCGTGGCCCACGCCCTCCTCGAGCTGGGGGTGGAGCTGCTCACCCTGATCGATCGCGATCCTCCCCGCGCCGCGGCCCTCGCCGAGGCTCTCGGACGCCGCTTCGGCGCCGGGCGCGCGGAGGTCGGCGGGGACGCGGCGCTGGCTCTCGCCGAGGCGCAGGGCGTCGTGAACGCGACACCGCTCGGCATGAGCGATCACCCCGGAACGGCCTTCCCGCCGGACCTCCTGCGCCCGGAGCAATGGGTCGCCGACATCGTCTATCTCCCCCTCGAGACCGCGCTCCTGCGCGCGGCCCGCGCCCGCGGCTGCCGGACCATGGGCGGCAGCGGGATGGCCGTCTTCCAGGCCGTGCGGGCGTTCCGGCTCTTCACCGGCATCGAGCCCGACGCCGATCGGATGCGGCGCTGCTTCGAGGCGTCATGAGGCGGGGTCGCGACGCCCGGGTGATGTCGTAGGGCCCCAAGGAGCCGCCGCGCTCTCGGCGCGGGCTCCGTCGCGTATGGCTGCGGCGGGGAACACCCCCCGGCGGGGTCCGGTCGCCGCCCTGCGGCCGGAGAAGACGCCCTCGCCAGACCCGAGCAAGGCGTGCCATGGAGGAGCGCATCAGTCCGGTCCCGAGCACGCCATGGCCCTGTCCCACGTTCTGGAGGCCTACGACCGTCTCTCCTCGCCGCGCGTGACCGGCGACGCCGTCGCGGCGCTCTGGCGGGCGCGCGGGCTCGTCGACGTCCAGGTCGAGACCGTCTCCGACGGCGCGGTCTCGACCGACTTCGTGAGCGGGCTGGTCCGTTCGCCGCGCGCCGACGCGCCCGTTCTCGGCCTGATCGGGCGGCTCGGCGGGCTCGGCGCGCGTCCCGCGGTCGCGGGGCTCGTGTCCGACGCGGACGGGGCGATCGCGGCGGTCGCGGCCGGGCTGCTGCTCGCCGACATGGCGCGCGACGGCGAGGCGCTCGACGCCGGTGTCCGGATCCACACCCACATCGCGCCCCGCGCGTCGACGCGGCCGCACCATCCCGTGCCGATGATGCGCTCGCCCCTCCCCATGCGGGCCATGATGGCCCGCGAGGTTCACCCGTCCATGGAGGCGATCCTCTCGATCGACACGTCGCGGGGCAACCGGCTCGTCAACGAGCGCGGCGTCGCGATCACGCCGACCGCGAAGGAGGGCTGGGTGCTGCGCACCTCCGAGGACCTTCTCGACATCCTCGGCTGGGTCTCGGGTCGCCTGCCGCTCGTGCTGCCCATCACCACCCAGGACATCACGCCCTATGAGGCGGGGCTGTGGCACGTGAACTCCATCATGCAGCCCGCGACCGCGACG